>JAPYWY010000184.1 GCA_028276125.1 Pseudothermotoga sp. | reverse complement strand
CGACTTCATCTCACCGTACAACTTCACCGAAACCCACAGTCGTTTCACGTACGCACCTCCAACGAAGATCAGATTCTTTCACGAAGGAAAATTTAAAGGACCCTTCATATACGGGCTCAAGAGAACGAGGGATCCTATCACGTTCAAAGTGAAGTACGAAGAAGATAGATCGAGGATCTACCCGATCAAACTGTTCGTCAAGGGTGAAGAATACGAGCTCTGGGGACTCTTCAAAACCAACGTACATTTGTTCGGCATAGAAGCAGATTCGAACGAGATGATGCTACTTCTCTTCGGAGCGGATAGGTTCGGCAGGGATTTGTTCTCCAGAGTTCTGCATGGTGGCAGGGTTTCTCTCACGGTGGGTTTGGTTGGCACGTTCATAAGCGTTCTCATTGGTTCGATCGTCGGTTCGATCTCAGGTTACTACGGAGGCTGGATCGACGTTCTGATCCAAAGGTTCATAGAGTTGCTCAGGTCCTTCCCGAGAATCCCACTGTGGCTCGCTCTGTCCGTCATACTGCCTCCGAGCTGGCCGAGCACGTGGGTGTACTTCGGCATCGTGATCGTTTTGTCACTCATAGGCTGGATGGGTGTTGCGCGTGTCGTGAGGGGCATGGTTTTGAGCCTGAGAGAAAAAGAGTTCGTGCTTGCGGCGCAGGTGGCGGGTGTTTCGAATTTCAAGATCATCACCAGGCATCTGATACCGAACATCATGAGCTATCTGGTGGTCGTCTCAACCTTGTCGATACCAGGAATGATCTTGGGAGAGAGTGCGATAAGCTTTCTGGGATTGGGCATAAAGGAACCCATGACGAGCTGGGGATTGCTCTTGAATCAAGCTCAATCGCTCGCAGCACTTTCGTCGAGCCCGTGGCTGTTGATCCCCGGTTTTTTCATCATGGTCTCCGTTTTGGCTTTCAACTTCGTCGGTGATGCGCTCAGGGACGCACTCGATCCTTACAGGACGGTCGAGAAGGTATGAAGCTCCTCGAAGTGAGAGATCTCAAAGTCTACTTCAACACACTGGATGGTCTTGTGAAGGCCGTCGACGGAGTTTCTTTCACACTCGACGAGCAAGAAACGCTCGCGATCGTCGGAGAATCCGGATGTGGCAAGACGGTCACCGTGTTGACGATCCTCGGGTTGATCAGGAAAGCGATCGTGAGCGGGAGTATCCTGCATCGTGGTGTGGAACTGACGAAACTTTCACAGAAAGAACTCGAAGAGATACGAGGCAGAAAGATCTCCATGATCTTTCAAGAGCCAATGTCGTCGTTCGATCCACTCTACACCGTTGGAAAACAGATGATGGAGGTTGCTATGAAACATTTGAAGATGGATGAAGAGCGTGCGAGAGAGCTTTGCATAGACATGCTGAGGAAGGTGCAGATACCTCTGGCAGAACAGCGCTTCGATGAATATCCCCACCAGATGAGCGGTGGAATGCTCCAGAGGATCATGATCGCGATGGCTCTGCTCACCAATCCAGACATCGTCATAGCGGACGAGCCCACCACGGCGCTGGACGTCACCATACAGGCACAGGTGCTAAATCTCTTCAAACAATTGCAGAAACAGTACAAAACGTCTGTGATCTTCATCACGCACGATCTTGGGATCGTGGCGGAGATCGCCGACAGAGTGCACGTGATGTACGCTGGAAAGATCGTGGAGAGGGCGGACGTTATTAAACTCTTTGAAGAGCCTTTGCATCCTTACACGAAAGCTCTGCTTGAATCCAGACTCAGAAAGGAGTACAAGAACAAGAAACTTCCGTTCATCGAGGGCGTTGTTCCACCACCCACCAGCTGGCCGAGTGGCTGTAGGTTTCACCCCAGATGCCCCAGAGCCATGGAGATCTGTCGCAGAGAAGAACCCGCCGAAGTTCAGCTGAATGGTTCCTCCGTAGCATGTTGGTTGTACCACGAAGGTGGTGCTCGATGATAGTCTCACTCAGGAAGGTCAAGAAGTATTTTCCAGTCAGGGCAGGGGTCTTCTTGCAAGTCGTCGGTTGGGTCAGGGCACTCGAGGAGCTGGATTTGGATATAAACGACAACGAGACGGTGGGAGTGGTTGGAGAATCCGGTTGTGGAAAGACGACGCTCGGGAGGATCGTCGCGAGGATCCTCCAGCCAACCTCTGGTAAGATCGAATTTCAAGGTGTCGATGTGACGAAGAAGGCTCCCAAAGACATCGAAAGACTCTTTCGAAGAAGCGTTCAAATGGTCTTTCAAGATCCTTTCAACTCGCTCGATCCGAGGATGACGATCGTGGACGTTGTGAAGGAGCCACTCGAGGCACACAGAATGTTCGTATCAAAGAAAGAGATGGAAGACTACGTTACGGACCTTTTGGTGAGAGTCGGATTGCACAGAGAGCATCTGTCACGTTACCCACACGAGTTCTCTGGTGGGCAGAGACAGAGGATAGCCATAGCAAGAGCCATAGCTTTGAAACCGAAGTTGATAGTATGCGATGAACCGACATCCGCCTTAGACGTCTCTGTGCAGAGTCAAATAGTGAATCTGCTCCAGGAGTTGAGAGAAGAATACAGGATGTCGTATCTTTTCATATCCCACAACCTCGATCTGGTTTATCACATGAGTGACAGACTGATCGTGATGTACTTGGGCAACGTAGTGGAGGAAGGTGAGGCGGTGGAAGTGTTTGAGAATCCTCTGCATCCATACACGAGGGCGCTCATGTCGGCCGTTCCAAGCTGGGATCCCAAACAAAGGAAGCTGTCAGAAGTGAAACTGTACGGAGAGCCACCGAGCCCGATTAATCCACCTGCCGGGTGTGTTTTCTCGACGAGGTGTCTCTACAAGTTCGATAGGTGCGAAAGGGAAAAACCACAGTTACAAGGTGAACAAAAACACAAAGTTGCCTGTTTCCTACACGAGAGGTGATGAGATTGAGCGAAAAACTCTTCAGGTGCGTGGACAGGATCGTTGAAGAAGGTGTGAACAAGATCTATCCGGGTGCAACGCTGCTGATCGGATGGCCAGGCGAAATCGTCTATGAGAAAGCCTATGGAACTCTCGATTTTGAGAGGAAGACCAATTTGGACACGGTGTACGATCTTGCGAGCGTGACGAAGGTCGTTGCGACCACCACCGCGGTGATGAAACTGTTCAGTGAGGGTTATCTCCACTTGCACGACACCGTCGGAAGATTCTTGAAGGTTGAAAAGCCCAAGGCCGACATCACCATCCTACAGCTTCTCTCACACACATCTGGTATGCAACCTTATTCGGAACTTTGGAAATGTTTCAGGGGCAGAGAGTTGCTCGACGAGATACTGAAGATACAACCCGTCGAAGAACCCGGCAAAAAGATCGTCTATTCTTGCCTGAACTTCATCACACTCATGGCGATCGTTGAGAAAATAACTGATCAACGCTTTGATGAGTTCATCTACTCAATCTTTGAGCCGCTGGGGATGAAGAGCACGAGGTTCTCACCAGGACCATCAGAGAACACAGCTCCCACGTCTGAGAGGGACGGAAAGCGGCTCGTCGGACTTGCTGACGATGAACTCGCTTACTATCTCGGTGGTGTGAGTGGAAACGCGGGTCTGTTCTCGAACGTCAAAGACTTGTTCACGTTCATGAGCTGTCTGTTGAGGGGTGAAGTGGTGCCAAAAGCTGTGGTGAAACTGTTCACTCAAAAGGTTGTCGAAGCAAGCAACGGAAAGAGACACCTTGGCTGGATGTGCCCGGCAAGCGGTACGAGCAGTGGAGATGTGCTCACAGAAAAGGCTTTCGGTCACAGTGGCTTCACAGGTACAACGATCTGGTGTCGCCAGGACGGTCTCTTCGTCATCTTTCTGACGAACAAAGGTTTCATAAAGAGGCACGAAGATGAGATCATGAGGGTCAGGGCACTGTTGCACAACGTGGTATTCTCGAACATCGATGAGAGAAAAGAACTGTTCGATTGAAAATGATTCCTCTCACAAGTAAAATATCGAGCTCGCAGACATTCACTTTTTCGGGCAGCGAACAAACGAGGACATTCTGCGATCTTTCCAGACATTTGGACTTCTTCGCTATTCGTAGATTTGGCCCGTAGATGATTTGAAATCTGTCATATCGAGTTGACATAAGGCAGGTAGATCGTTTATACTCGTTTCAGATAACGTTTCTTTCCAATGGTATGGTGGAGAATTGGAGAAGGCCATACCTCCGCAGGGGGTATGGCCAATTTTTTGAAGGGGGT
>JAPYWY010000182.1 GCA_028276125.1 Pseudothermotoga sp. | reverse complement strand
AGCCCACTTCCAAACGAAACGGCTGCTGCCATCATGAAAGGCGAAAGATTCAAGGTATGCGACGTTTTGAGCGTGTAAACTGTGAACATCGCGGTTGCAGAAGTTTGGGTCCCCGTTATGAATCCGCCGAAAACCCCTATGAAGGGAGTTAAAAATGGAAAAAGGCCTTTGAAAAGCCTCGCAGAATGCTCCGTCAGCGCGTTTATCATGTTCATTTCCTCGTTCAAGAGTTGAAAACTCCCCGAGGTTTTGACGAAACCAGAATAGAGCATGACGTAAGCCGTCATGAAGAAGAAGGAAGCAGACCAAAAAGGTTGCCAGCTCCTCTTGAAGGTTTTTCTCAGCGTCATCAATACTTCTTTTCCATTGAGCTTGTAAAAAAAGATGCTGATCAAACTGGAAACGAAGATCCAAGTGTAAGCCTGCCAAAGCAATCTCATCTGAACAGGCTTCAGTGATACGCCGAAGAAATACACTGGGAAGGACAACTTGTCGTAAGCCAGCTTTCTGATGGGTCCAAAGAGGTTGGAGAAAGATATGAAAAATATCAAAACTATCCACGGGAAAAAGGCGTGAAGAAAATCTTTGAAACTTTCCAATGATTCCTCTTCAATTGATTTCCTATTCCTCGAGAAACTCAAAATCAACACGATCAACGCCCCCACGATCAAACCAGTCAAAACGGGAGTTTTGATGTAGATCGCGATGACGGCACCGAGATAAGACAGAACTCCTACTAACAAAGAGAGGTGAAAGTACTTGAAAGCGAACTTCCTTCCATGCGCGGTGAAAAGGACCGCCAGAGTGGTCAGACATGAAACGACGGGCACGTAAGGTAAGAAATACTTGGCACCGTCGATCAGATCCAGCCCAACCATGTCACAGAAGACGACCAGAGGAACTCCGAGGATCGAATAAGTGCACAGAGAATCGTAGCCGAGTGCCGATAGAGCTATCGAAATTCTCGAGTCGTAACCGAAAGCCATCAAGATCGGTGTGAGCACGGTGACTGGTACCGCCCCAACCGATGCCAAGATCGTTCCAACTCCTATCACCAGAGCAACTATTCGGCTTGCAGGCCGATCGCTCAGCGATTCTTTCATCAATTCAACTGCTTTGTTGATGGCACCGGACCGTTCCATTATCGAAAGTTGAAATAGCGAGGCAGGGACTATGAGAGAAACTGGGAAAGCGGCGACGAAACCAGCCAAACAGGATCTCAAGACCACTTCCAAGGATGTTTCGAAGAATGTCAAAGAGATTGCAACAGCACTGAGCAAGCCCAACAGAGCGGCCATTGACGTCGACAGGTTACTGAAAAGCATGATTCCCAAAACGACCAAGACCGGAGAAATGGAAAGCAACGCTCTCATTTTATCACCGAAAGGCAAGAAACAAGTTCACCAAGATCGGCACGAGCATCGTCACCACGAAACCATGCGCGAAAGCCAAGAACGATGTTTCCCTGTCTGTGTAGTGTGATATGGGTCCGAGCAACGTGTCCATCGAGGTCGCACCCGCTATCGATACAACGGCCGTTTTGGAGTACCTTGAGAGAATCGGTGTCAAAACGATGGCGTACAGTTCTCTCATGACGTTCGAAAAGAACGCGATGGCACCGAGTTGCGCACTGTAAAGGTTCGAGATGATGATCGCCGACAAGCTGTACCAACCGAATCCCGAAGCAACGGCTAAAATTTCAAAACGTTTCATGGAAGAAAAGAAAGACAGTGCCAACGCCCCTGCGTAGGTTCCAAGCACGGTTGCCGCAACGCTGAGCAAAACATTCTTGACCACATCGAAGCGAACCTTTTCCTTGCTTAGGTCCACTCCAACGAGAAAAACTATGACGTAGAGAACCACGTTGATGGACCAATCAGGAAGCCTCAAGCTGGACCATCGACCCACGAAGACACCCACTACAACCGAGCTCAAGAGTAAGATCGCCATCATTTCTTTGACACCCTCTCGAAGATCACTGCGAAGATGAAACTTCCCAAGATGGCAAAGGTCGACACCATGAAGGATGAAAAGAGGATACTTTCAAGCTTCGACACCACATCATCGTTCGATCCGATCTCGATACCGAGGGCGAAAAGGAGAAGGAAAGTCAGCACGATCAAAACTTTGTACTTCCTAATCCAGTCGGTTCTCAAGAAGCGCCCAACGAAGAAACCTAAAAAGAACAACAGGATCAAAACAAGCAGCAGCATTTCTAACACCCCTCACAACTCGATACCTACTCTTGGAGCAATGAACCTGTCCTGGAATCTGTCTCTGAAAATCTTAACAGCTTCTCGGCCCGTACAATGACACGGCATGATTCTCTTAACGTTAAGTCTTTCTATTTCATCAACGATCCGAGATATCTGTGAAGTTTCTTTGTTCAGCAGATGGAACCCTCCAGCTAAAAGACCGATCGGCTTTTCAAATCGTTCCAACACAGTTTGTACCATCTTGACGACACCTGGATGGCAGCATCCAACCAGCACGTCTACGAACTCACCGCGATCCACAACCAAGCATTGTTCGAAGATTGTCTTGTCGTTGTATCTTCCTTCGATCTGGCCAGAAGAGTGAACGCTCAAAGCTATTTGAAGCGGATCTCTGATCCTGATGACTTCAACAGGGAATCTGTCTTTGAGATCGTTTTCGAACCTTTGGCTGAACCCTTCACAGATGTAGACCTTGATGTTCGGATTCGTCTTCAGAAGCTCTCCAAGTCCACCAGTGTGGTCCCAGTGTTCATGCGACAGAACGGCGTGCTCAATTTTCGATGGATCGACGTGCAATCTCTTCATATTCTTCAGCAGGATTCGACCGTTGGAGAAGGTGTCGAACAGGACGTTCTCACCGATGAGGAAAGAAAGGCCCCAAAATCTCAAGGCGTGCTGAAGTTTCGTTGAAGCTTCGGCGATGAGGACGATCTTCATGTGCTCTCTCTCACAATCAGTTCGACATCGAGAACCACCTGTTTGGGACTCGTTCGAAGGTTCGACAACCTTTCGTAGAGCATCTCGAAGGCGACGATGCCTTCCAAGAATTTGTCGATCCTGACGGTTGTAAGAGATGGTTGAACGAACTCCGCGTAGGATATATCATCGTAACCGACAACTGATACATCCTCGGGCACCCTCTTTCCGAGCAATCTCAGCGCTTTCAAAGCGGCGATGGCAAACACATCGTTGAAGCAGAACAAGCCATCGAAATCGACGTCCTTCAGTTCCAACATCTTGTTGAAGGCGGATTCGTAACCTTCCTCGATCTCAACCATGATGTAGGGCTGCAAACCGAACTCGCTCAAAGCTTTCGAGTAACCTTCGTACCTCATGCGGGCTACGGACTTGTACATGAAGCCATTGAGCATCAGTATCTTCCTTCTGCCTTTCGACAACAGATGTTTCGTTGCCAAATAACCACCTTTCACGTCGTTCGAGTAGACTTCGTCGAGTTCGTCGTTCTCAAAGTGAACTCCGAGTATCACGAAGGGAAAGTTGAGCTTGATGAGCTTCTCAATGTCCTTGCTGTCGAACTGCGTTGGAGAGATGATTATACCATCAACACGCTTCTGCAAGAGAGTGTCCACAGCCTGCATCTCGTTTATGTAGTCCCTCTCCGTGTTCATGAGAATGACCTGATAGCCGTACTTTCGTGCGCTCGTCTCGATTCCCTTGAAGACTTCCGCATAGAATGGGTTGGAACTGTCCTCGAACACAACCCCTATGGTCTTCGTCGTACCCTTTCTGAAGAGAACGGCATCGGAATTTCTAATGTAGCCAAGCTTCTTTGCGATCTCCAACACCTTCTCCTTGGTCTGCGGGCTCACGTCAGGTTTGTTGTTCAAAGCTCTGGAGACGGTGTTCACGGAAACTCCAGCCTCTTCGGCGATGTCTTTGATCGTGATGAACCTCTTTTCCAAGGCTCAGACCTCCCGGCTCTCGAAAGCTCCTAAAGGTATCCTCTCGTTCGACACCCAAACCACATTTTCATGTTCTTGAACGTTCAGAAGAATGAGCTTTTCTGAGATTTGGGCAGAATCCACCCCGTCGCCGACGAGCTTCGCGGGCAACAACTTGCCGAGCATGAACGTGTAGAAGAACTCATCACCCACCGTCGCAACGTAGTATTTGTTGCCACGTTTTGTCACGCAAGGCATTCCAGCGAACGGGCCACTTTTGAACGATCCGAGCACCTCAGCATCTTTGACCATGATTTTATCACACCAAAAACCCCCACTCAAACTCAATCCC
>JAPYWY010000181.1 GCA_028276125.1 Pseudothermotoga sp. | reverse complement strand
TCGCCAAATCGTGAGTGATGAAGATGACCGCGTTCTTACCGACTCTCACGAGGTTGTCGAGCAACTCGAGAATCTGCGCCTGGATCGTCACGTCGAGCGCTGAGGTGGGTTCGTCGGCTATCAACAACTTGGGTTTCACGGCCAGCGCCATCGCGATCATGACCCTCTGCGCCATGCCACCGCTCAACTCATGGGCGTACAAATTCATCGTCCGTTTCCAATCGAGTCCCACCATCGTGAGGGCCTCTGGGACAAGTGAATAGGCATCCTTTATCGATATGTTCTGACTGTGGGCTATAGCTTCAGCGATCTGAAAACCTACCTTAAAAACAGGGTTCAGTGCCGCGACGGGTTCTTGGAAGATCATGGAAATGGACTTTCCCCTGACTTTCTCCATCTCCTCCTCAGGCAGGCTCAACAGATCTCGGCCGAGAAATTCAACCCTGCCACTCGTTATTTCACCAGGCGATTCTATCAACCTCATGATCGCAAGCGCCGTTACAGACTTTCCACAACCAGTTTCACCGACCACCGCGAGCCTTTCTTCCTCGTTCAGCCACAATTTGACACCGTTGAGCGCCTTTATGACCCCACGATAGGTGTAGAACACCACTCTAAGATTTTCCACGTTCAAGAGAGACCCGCGCACCATGATCACCTTCGCAGTCTCGGATCGAGAATGTCCCTGATGCCGTCACCCAAAAGATTGAATCCCAAAACGACCAAGGCTATGAAGAGCCCAGGAAAGGTGGAGATCCACCAGTGATTTATCAGATAGCTTCTCCCGTCGCTAACGATCGCACCCCATTCCGGCGTCGGTGGCTGGGCTCCCAGACCGAGGAATCCGAGACCCGCCGCGGTGAGAATGATCGTCCCCATCCTCATCGTCAGTTGCACAAGAATCGGTGAGACGCACATGGGTAGAACGTGAAGGAGCAGGATCCTCAAATCGCTTGCACCGACGGCTTTCGCTGCCTCCACGAATGGTTGGGATTTCACCCGCATCGCCTCTGCCCTCGCGAGCCTTGCTATGACCGTCCATTCCACGAGCGAGATCGCAATGATGGCGTTGGTTAGCCCACGTCCCAGAACCGCGGACAGCGCCATCGCGAGTATCAGCCTTGGAAATGCCAGAAAGATATCAGTTATTCGCATGAGAACTTCATCGATCCAGCCGCCGAAATATCCTGCAACGATACCGATCGCAGTGCCTATCGTTCCACTGATCACCGTCACAAGGAATATGATCCAGACCTCGATCCTCGCACCGTACAGCACTCTGCTCAGTATGTCCCTGCCGAACTGGTCTGTACCGAAGAGAAACTGTCGGCTTGGAGGTTTCAACCTGTTGGCGAGATCCACCTTTATGGGATCGTAAGGTGCGAGCACGGGCGCCAAAAGGGCCATGATGAGAAAACCGATGACGATGAACGTGCCAACCATCGCGAGCTTCGTTCTTCTCCACAAATAAAGCGTGTGTTTCCAATCTTCGATTATAGGTTTCCATCGCGAAATCTCCGTCTTCTCAACCTGCATGTTCTCCAACGAAACCACCTCTCAGATCCTCATTCTTGGATCGAGTGACGCATAGACGATGTCCACCACGAGGTTCACGAGAGAATATATGACCGCCACGAACAACGTGCCACCCATTATCGCGGGGTAGTCGAGCACGAGGAGCGCGTTCACGATGTATCTACCCAAGCCAGGCCAACTGAAGATCGTTTCTGTCAGAACAGCGCCCTCGAGCAAACCTCCGAACGTGAGACCAATGATCGTTACAACAGGTATCAGAGCGTTCCTCAGGGCGTGCCTGTATATGACAAGGCGTTTGCCTATACCTTTCGCTTTGGCAGTCCGGATGAAGTCTTGCCGGAGAACGTCGAGCATGCTAGCCCTCGTTATCCTCGCGATCGATGCGGCTGCTGAGTAACCCAGCACGACCGTGGGCAAAACGAGGTGAGCCAA
The DNA here is from genome assembly GCA_028276125.1 of Pseudothermotoga sp. Taxonomy (GTDB): domain Bacteria; phylum Thermotogota; class Thermotogae; order Thermotogales; family DSM-5069; genus Pseudothermotoga_A. Next base: position 2,287 of record JAPYWY010000181.1, on the reverse strand, counting down.
GGCATCCTTGAAAGCTTCCATGTTACCCGAGAGAAGCGAATCGAGCACCAACAAACCCGTGTACTTCGTTGGGGGTGTCACGAACAAACTGAGCCTACCTCCGCCTGGCAACCAACCGAGACGAAAATAGAAGAGAAGCAGCAACAAAAGACCTGTCCAGAATACTGGCATGGATACACCGAGTATCGAGAACACGCGGGAGAAATGATCTATGAATTTGTTCCGATAGACAGCTGACAGTATACCCAGCAAGATACCCAAAACAATCGAGAGCAACGTCGCAGATATCGCGAGCTCAAGAGTGGCTGGGAAAAACTCTGCAATGTCTTTGACCACAGGCCTGTTGGTCTTCAGAGACCTTCCGAGATCACCCTTCAGCAAACCAGACATGTAATCAAAGAACTGATTGATCAATGGTTTGTCCAACCCAAGTCGCCTTTTCAAATCCTCGACCAGTTCGACTGGTGCGTTTCCTCCAAGGATCGCTCCAACTGGATCTGCAGGAATGACTTTGGAAATCACGAACACTAAAACAGAAACTCCGAAAAGCACGAGCAACATCAGAAAAAGCCTTTTAACTATGAAAGACGCAAGCTTCATGCGACTGAATTGACCTCCTCCAGAGAGATTGAAAGCAAGCGGCCGGCGAAGGCCGGCCGCCAATATCATTTCTTACTTATCTTCGTGAAGTCAAAAGTCAGCGTGTAGCCTTCACATGCCTTTTCGAATCCCACAACGTCGTTGCTGACAGCCCAGAATCCCACAGGCTGGTACAACATAACGAACGGGCTCTTGTAGATCCAGTACTCTTGAAGTTCTTTGTAAAGCTGAGCACGTTTCGCAGAATCCTGTTCCACTCCAGCTTTTTCCGCAAGATCCGCAGCGTGGTCATCGTACCACATGTTACGCCATGCGAGCTGCTTGACTCTGTAGTTAGCAAATGGTTTCGCCAGCGCATCCGGGTCCGGATAGTCTATACCCCAACCTGCTATGATCATTTGATGGCCTTGCTGACGATATTTCTTGTACATTTCTCCCGATGGCATCAAGGATATGTTCGCCTTTATACCTATCTCTGCCAAATTCGCTTGCACGATCACGGCCTCGTTCCTTCTGATCTCTGTGGTGCTCGTTATCAATTCGACTTCGAATCCGTTCGGATAACCCGCTTCAGCCAGCAGTTGCTTTGCTTTCGCAACGTCTCGCTTGAACGGATTCAACTCGATGTAGCCGAAGTAACCTATTGGCATGAAGTTTTGGTTCAAAACAGCAAAACCTCTCATGACAGAGTTGATTATCGCATCGTAGTCGATCGCGTACTTGATCGCCAGGCGTACCCTTTCATCTTTGAATGGACCCCAACCGACGTTCATCGCGATGTACTCGTTGGACTGCTCAGGTGTCGTGACCAACCTGATGTTGGACGGCTTAGATTCTCTCAGTTGTGCGGCTTGTTCAGTTGTGATGTTCCAAGCTATGTCAACGTCACCCTTTTGAACCAACAAAAACTGCGTCGTTTCCTCAGGAACATCGCGTATGATGATCTTCTTCAAAGGTGGTTGACCACGCCAGTAGTTCGGGTTCGCTTCCATCGTGATCATCTCTCTGCGCTTCCACTCGGTCACCACATAGGGTCCTGCTCCTGCACCGATGGATTTGTCCGTCAAGTATGCCTCTCCGAGATCTCCGTTCACTTCATTGGCAAGCACGAGTTTCTTGTTCACGATTCCTCCCCACGGTGGTGCGATGATCGACAAAACGATGTTCGCTGCCAGAGGCTTGGTCTTCAGAACGACGGTTTGAGCATCTTCCGCGTAGATCGTTTGTTCCATGTTCTCTGCAGTCAAACCGAGTTCTTCGAACAACCACGCCGGTGATTTTCGGATCTTCAGCACCCTTCTGAACGAAAACACGACATCTTCAGCAGTTAGAGGATCTCCGTTCGAGAACTTCAAACCCTCTCTCAGATAGAACTTCCACACCGTACCGTCCGGAGAAACTTCCCAACGCTCCGCAAGTTCAGGGACGGGAGTTAGGACACCGTTGACAGGCTCGATTTTAGTCAAACCAGAATAGGCGGCGGTGACCACGGCGGCAGCGAAGGTCTCGTAACACACAGCAGGATCGAGCGTGATGAAGATCTCTGTGTTGGCTGCGATCACGAGTGTGTCTTTCGGTGTCTTTGCGTAGGCCGCGAGGAGTGTCAGAACCAAGAGCGTTAATACCAGTAACTTCTTCACAAAAATCCCCCCTTCGTATTGGTTTAATTACACTATAGCACATTGGA
>JAPYWY010000180.1 GCA_028276125.1 Pseudothermotoga sp. | reverse complement strand
GTCTGAAGCAACCAAGCGTTCGGGCATATCTTCTCCATGAGTCTCGCCACATCAACGAAGTACTTGAGCTGGTTGAAGTTCGTTATCGTGCAGTAATCTGTGACCATGTTCAATTCCTGAGCATCGATACCTCTGTAATATCCATGCTTCTCACCTATCGCCCTCGCCTTGTCGAGGTACGCGTGACCCCCAACGAGCGCAGTGTTGATCACGAAGTCCGCCTCGTGCAGACACGTTTCCAACGACGTCGTCTTTTCGAACCTCAGATCGGCACCGAGCTCCTTGACGTACCTGCTGGCGAGTTCATGAACATTGTTCAGCCTCTGCTCGTCGATGTCCATCAGCGAGACTAAACTTCCCGAAAGACCTTTCGTCTTGCACAGATCGTTGACGAGCCTCATCGAGAAAACAGCACTTCCCGCTCCAATGATGCTGATCTTGACAGGCGCCAATTCGTCCACCTCCTTCAAATGCCCAAGTACGCCTTCTTGATCTCCTCACTGTCCAAAAGATCCTGTGGTCTTCCTTCGAGGACTATCGAACCGTTCTGCATCACACACACTTTGTCCGCCACCTGAAGTGCCTTTTTCGTGTTCTGTTCCGCCAAGAGCATGGTCAGTTTCTCTCGCTTCAACCTCTCAATGATTTTGAACATCTCAGTCACGAGTCGCGGCATCAAACCGAGAGAAACCTCGTCCATGATGAGAAGTTTCACGGGTCCAACCAACGCTCTGGCGATCGCGAGCATCTGCTTTTCCCCACCACTCAAAGTCTTCGCAAGTTGCTTCTTCCTCTCCGCCAGCCTTGGAAAGAGCTCGAACACCCATTCCATTTTCCTCTTCGCTTCAGCCTTATCTATGTTCATTGCCGCAACCTCGAGGTTCTCGATCACGGTCATGTCAGCAAAAGGTCGTGCACCTTCCGGCACAATACTGATGCCCATATGAGCGCGCTTCCATGGTTCTAAGTGCGTGATGTCGACACCATCGAAGACTATCCTACCAGAATGTGGCTTCACAAGACCCATGATCGCGTTCAGGGTTGACGTCTTGCCCGCTCCGTTCGCTCCAACGATGGCCAAGAGCTCACCCTCGTTCAACGAGAAACTGACACCGTCAACTGCTGTGATCTTACCGTAACGAACACACAGCTTTTCCACTTCAAGCAACTTCCTCACTCCCCAAATACGCCTCTATGACTCTCGAATCTTTCGTGATTTCCTCTGGCGTTCCCTCAGCGATCTTCACGCCGTAGTCCAGAACCGTTATCCTCTGCGCGATGTTCACGGTGAAGTGCATGTCGTGCTCGATGAACAACACCGTCACTCCCGACTGGTTTATCTTCTTCACCACATCGATCATTTCCTGAGTTTCGAGATCGTTCAAACCTGACACGGGCTCGTCCAATAGCAATAACTTCGGTTTCACGGCGAGGGCCCTCGCCACTTCAACCTTCCTTTGCAATCCCAGAGGCAACGTGCCTGCCGCAACGAACGCGTACTTTTCTATTCCGAGCGTTTCTATTATCTTCCAAGCTTTCTCGACGTACTCCTTCGCAAAAGGTGAGCGCTGGAAGGCTTCCAAACTCGGATAGATATCCACGCCCAGACCCGCCAGGACGTTCTCCAGGACGCTCAAACTGGAAAAAACCTTCACGATCTGAAAGGTCCTCGCCAAACCCCGCTTCGCGATCTCACTCGGTCTCACACCAACGATGCTCTTCCCATCGAAAACGATCGTACCGGAATCTGGCCTCAAAAAACCGTTTATTATGTTGAACAGCGTCGTCTTTCCCGCCCCATTCGGTCCTATGATCGCCCTGATCTCGCCAACCTCAACGTCCAGCGATACGTCCTTGAGCGCCTGCAATCCTCCGAACCTTTTCGACACGTTTCTTACCGAGAGGAGTGTCACCGAAGATCAACCCCTTTATGCTCCCGACTATTCCTTTTGGCATGAAGAACATCGTGAAAACGATGATCAAACCGTAAATCAACATCCTGTAGTCTCTCGCGAACCTCAGTACCTCAGGAAGAATAGTCACTATGATTGCTCCGATGAGCGGCCCAACGAGCGTTCCAACCCCACCGATGACCACCATCGTCAGGATACCTATCGACACAGGGAAGGAAAAGTTGTCCGGGAAAACGACGGTCATGTAGTGCGCCCAAAGATTGCCCGCGAGTCCCGCCAAAAGTCCCGCTATCGCGAATGCGTACATCTTGTACCTCGGAGAACTCACCCCGACCGATTCTGCGGCATCTTCATCCTCCCTCAGAGCATCGAATCCAAGCTTCAAATAGGTGTTCGAAAGGTAGTGGACCAAGAACACCACCACGAGCGTCCATAAGAACACATAGAGTGCGTATTCCCTCGTGGTGAAAGCGTGACCGAACAAACTCGGTCTGGGCAAACCGAGTATGCCGTAAGGTCCACCGAAGAACTTCACGTAGTTGAAGATCGACACGACAACGAAGTTGACCCCGATCGTTGCCAAGACCAAGAAATCTTCTCTCACCCTCAGTGCGGGTAAACCCAGGAGCAATCCGATCAAACCGCTTATGAAGACCGACAACAATAGGGCAGGCCAGTAACCCATGCCGAGCTTAACGGTGAGAATCGCTGAAGCGTAGGCTCCAATGCCAAAGAACGCTGCATGTCCGAGAGAAACTTGGCCCGCGTAACCGATCAAGATGTTCAGACTCAACGCGAGTATCATGTTTATCATGCTGAAGACTGAAACCGTCAAGAAATAGTCCAGGCTCATCTTCGCACCTTCCCAAACAAGCCTTCAGGCTTGAACATCAGCAGCAATATCATGGTGAGGAAAGCGATCGCATCCCTCGGCAAGAGAAAACCAAAGTAATAGACCACGAAGGTTTCCACCAAAGCCAAGATGTAGCTGGCCACGACAGCTCCCCTGATACTCCCGAACCCACCGAGCACGACCACAACGAAGGCCTTGTAGGATGGAACACTCCCCATCGTTGGATACACCGTGTTGTCGTAGAGTCCCACCAAGATCCCACCTAAAGCCGCGAGAGACGAACCGATCAAGAACGCGAACGCCACACTTCTATCCGTGTTTATACCGAACGCTCCAGCAAGACCAAGATCGTTCGAGCAGGCTCTCAAGGATTTGCCAAGCTTGGTTCTCATCAACAAAAGATAGAGCAACACGATGACAACGGCTGTGACGATGAGCATCAAGAGCCCCCTGGAGCTTAGGTAGAGATCCATGGTCATCACGTCCGGCAAATCGATGTAAACATCGAAGGGACGCTTGTACGGCCCCCACATGAGTCTGTACAAGTCCTCCATCGTTGCAAACAAGCCAACGCTCATCACGAGGGGTACGATACGTCCTCTGTCTAAGACATGCTTGTAGAAACCTTTGTAAATGATCATACCGAGCAACGCAGAAAGGATCAGAGACAGCGTGACTGCGAAAACCAAAGGTAAACCGATCTCACAGAGGTAAACCGCAAAGAGTGCTCCAAATGCGTAGATCCCTGCGTGTGCTATGTGGAGTATCTTCAAAATTCCATACACGAGTGTCAGTCCAACGGCGATCATCACATAACTGCTACCGAGCACCAAAGCGTTAACAATGTTCTGCAGCACTTTGATTCCCCACTTTCTCAATGTTTGTACGAAGGAGAATGGGGGCCGAAGCCCCCATTCTTCACGGGGTCACGATCTTTGGATCCTTAACCTCCCAGAACCAGTGGAACCTGTTTCCGAGGTATATCTGACACGTCACAGTCCTGAGCGATTCTCTCTTCTCCGTGAAACCTTTGAAGCCCGTGACAAAGTCTTCAAGCTCTTGATCTCCAGCTTTAATAGTCGTCAGAGCGTCCCTTATCTTGGCTGGATCGTAGCTACCAGCTATCTGGATGGCTTTCGCTGCGGCCATGACTGCGTCGAAGGCTGAAGCGCCCACCATGTCGGCATCCAAGCCGTACCTCTTGGCGTACTCCTCGATGAACCAGCGGACTATGGGTTTTTCACTGTCCCTGTTCAAATCCGTTGTTATGACCACACCGTTCGCGGCACCAGCCTCAGCCAGTTTCGCAAACTGTGGCGAGTCGTAACCTTCCTGACCGATGATCGGGATGAAGATACCCATCTGTCTCGCTTGCGTGACGAGCCTCGCAGCCTCCGAGAAGTAGCCTGTAGCATATATGACGTCTGGCCTTGCGGTTCTGATTCGCGTCAAGAGGGGCCTGAAATCCGTCTCCCCAAGAGGATACTTCTGT
>JAPYWY010000178.1 GCA_028276125.1 Pseudothermotoga sp. | reverse complement strand
GATCTTGGGGCTGTTCCAGTGGCCTTGGTTTGCGAGGGCGATCAGGGCACAGTTGATGAGCGTGATGTCGAGAGAGTACGTTTACCTCTCAATAATGGCGGGTTATTCGGACATGAGATTGGTGATAGAAGATCTACTCCCGACCATAGCCACCTACGCTTTCATGTCCTTCGTGCTCTTCATAAACGGAGGAATAATGGGCGAGGCAGGTTTGAGTCTCATAGGTCTTGGACCCACGCGTGGAATTTCGCTCGGATTGATGTTGCAATGGGCGGTGCTCATGGAAGCGGTGAGAAGGGGACTTTGGTGGTGGTTCGTTCCACCTGGAATCGCCATCGTTGCTTTGACGGCGTCGCTCATGGTTATCAGTACAACGATGGATGAAGTTTTCAACCCACGTTTGAGGGAGGAATAAAGAGTGGAACAGGTCTTGATGCGAATAGAAAACGCGAAGGCTTACTATAAGCTGGAAAAAATCTCCGTCAGAGCAGTCGATGGGGTTTCATTTGAGATATTCGAAGACGAAGTCATCGGCGTGGTCGGTGAGTCTGGTTGTGGGAAGACCACACTTTCGAACCTCATCTCCATGAACATCTCAAAGCCACTAACTCTGGTCGAAGGCAAAGTGTTCATGAAGATCAACGGAAACTTCGAAGAGATCTCGTCCATGTCGAGGGAGGAAGTGAAGAAAAAACTTTGGGGAAAAGAGATAACCATCGTTCCGCAGAGCGCGATGAACGCTTTGATGCCGACGATAAGGATGGCAAAGTACGTGGAGCATCTGGCACAATCTCATGAGCTGAACGAGAGAGAACTTCTACAAAAAGCCGAGAAGAGGTTCGAAGAGGTGGGCTTGAATCCACTCTGGCTGAAGAGATACCCCTTCGAGCTCAGCGGAGGCATGAGACAGCGGGCGGTGATAGCCATAGCAACGATTTTGAATCCCAAGTTGTTGATAGCGGATGAACCCACGTCTGCCCTCGACGTAGTCAATCAGAAGGTCTTCCTCAAGGTCCTGATGCAGTTGAAAAGAATGGGTGTTGTGAGGAGCATCATCTTCATAACGCACGATATCGCCACCGTTCGACAGATCGCCGACAGGATGATCGTCATGTACGCTGGAAAGATCGTTGAGATATCCACTATGGAGAAAATATTGCAAAGACCCTTCCATCCGTACACCCAAGGTTTGTTCAACTCGGTGTTGACTCCCGAACCCGAGATCAGAAAAAGAGGCATCGGCGTCATTCCGGGTGCACCACCCAACTTGATAAATCCACCCAACGGATGCAGGTTCCATCCCAGATGCCCACATGTGATGGAGCTGTGCAAGGAAAGAGAACCAAAGTTAAGAGAAGTTGAGGAAGGTTCAAAGGTGGCCTGTTTTCTGTATTCGGAGGAGAGAACATGAGCAGACTCGTAGTTGAAAACCTCACGAAGATATTCACCCTGGGGTTCTTCTCGAGGAGACGTATAGAGGCGGTGAAGAACGTTTCTTTCGAAGTCAAAGAAGGAGAAATCGTGTCACTCGTGGGAGAGAGTGGCTCCGGTAAAACAACAACCGCGAAGATGATCTTGAGACTCATTCATCCAACGGGCGGAAGAATCATCTTCGAAGGCAAAGATATCTGGAAAGAATTGAAAGATCATGAATCCATCAAAGAATTTCGTAGAAAAGTTCACGCCATCTTTCAAGATCCGTTCGCGAGCTACAATCCGTTCTACCCAGTTGAAAGAACACTTTGGCAGGCAGTGAACCTTTTGGAGAAGAAACCTTCCAACAAGAAAGAAGCGTTGGAACTGATAAAAGAATCGCTCGTCAGAGTCGGAATAGATCCCAAAGACATCCTTGGAAAGTATCCCCATCAGATCTCCGGCGGACAAAAGCAAAGGATCATGATAGCCAGATGCTGGATCTTGAGACCTCTTTTGATAGTCGCGGACGAACCGACCTCCATGATAGACGCTTCGAGCAGGGGAGGAATCATACAACTTCTGGAAGAGTTGAGGGAAGAACAGGGAACTTCAATCATCTTCATAACTCACGATCTCGGGCTCGCTTACTACGTGTCCGACAACATTTTCGTGATGAAGGACGGAGAAATAGTGGAGAGGGGTCATCCAGACAAGGTGGTGCTCGAACCAACCCACGAGTATTCGAAACTTTTGGTGGACAGCATACCGAAACTCTACAGGAAATTGGAAGGTCTGTGAGATGTTCACGCGCGCCATTTTGACCATCTTCGCCTGGGCGTTGGTGCTGGAGATCTTCGTACTGCTCTACTATCTGTCGAAAGGTACAAGACCTGTCGAGTTCTACGTGAACTTTGGTTTGATGATCTTCACAGTCTTTTTTCTGTCTTTTTTCATCTTTCGAGAAAGAAAGAGGAGGGATGAGGATGATAAACGTGGATGAAATCCTTTCGGAGCTCACTTTGGAAGAAAAGGTGAAGCTCGTCGTTGGGGTTGGAATGCCGGGTCTGTTCACCAATCCACAATCGAGAGTCGCTGGAGTGGCGGGCGAAACGCATTCGATAGCGCGTTTGGCTCTCCCGAGCGCCATCCTGGCAGATGGTCCAGCTGGATTGAGAATTAACCCAACGCGCGAGAACGATGAGAAAACTTACCATGCAACTGCTTTTCCGATCGCGGTGATGCTCGCTTCCACCTGGAACCCCGAGATTTTGGAAGAAGTGGGCAAAGCCATGGGCGAAGAAGTTAGAGAGTACGGTGTCGACATCCTCTTGGCACCTGCGATGAACATACACAGAAATCCTTTGTGCGGAAGAAATTTCGAGTACTATTCGGAAGATCCAGTCCTGTCAGGAGAGATGGCATCCGCTTTCGTGAAGGGCGTACAGTCACAGGGCGTCGGTGCGTGCTTGAAACACTTCGCCGCGAACGAACAAGAAACGAACAGAATGGCTGTGGATACGATCGTTTCGCAAAGAGCACTCAGAGAGATATACCTCAAGGGTTTTGAAATAGCCGTGAAGAAGTCAAAGCCTTGGAGTGTGATGAGCGCATACAACAAGTTGAACGGAATGTATTGCTCGCAGAACGAGTGGCTCTTGACGAAAGTTTTGAGAGAGCAATGGGGATTCGAAGGGTTCGTCATGACCGATTGGTTCGCGGGAGACAACCCCGTCGAACAACTCAAGGCGGGGAACGATCTCATCATGCCGGGTAAGGTCAATCAGGTGAACCCGTTCAGAAAAGATGAGATCACTGAGATCATGGAAGCTTTCAAGGAAGGAAAAATGAGCGAAGAAACTTTGAACATGTGTGTGAGGAACATTTTGAAGGTACTCGTGAACTGTCCTTCGTTCAAGTCTTACAAATATTCCAACGAGCCAGACCTCGATGCGCACGCGAAGATCGCTCACAAAGCGGGTATTGAAGGTGCAGTACTCTTGAAGAACGAAAATGTTTTACCCATCCACAAAAACACAAAGTTGGCCGTCTTCGGGACAGGTCAGATAGAAACCATCAAAGGTGGTACGGGAAGCGGAGATACCCATCCAAGATACACGATCTCCATCCTTGAAGGTGCAAAGGAAAAGGGTTTGAAGGTGGACGAGGAACTCGCGAATATGTACGAAGAGTACATCAAGAAGATGAGAGAAACGGAGCAATACAAACCAGTGCAGCATCCTTGGGGATTTTTGGTCTATCCGAAGCTGTTGGAGGATTTCTTGACGGAGGACGAAGTGAAAAAATTCGCTGAAAGAAACGACCTTGCGATCGTAGTGATAAGCAGAATCTCTGGCGAAGGAGAAGACAGAAAACCAATCAAGGGAGATTTCTACCTTTCCGACGACGAAGTCAAACTCCTTCAAGTAGTTTCGAAGCGGTTCCACGAGGTTGGAAAGAAAGTCGTTGTGTTGCTCAACATAGGTGGTCCCATCGAAATGGTGAGCTGGCGCGATCTTGTTGATGGGATCTTGTTGATCTGGCAAGCCGGACAAGAAACTGGTAGGATCGTTGCAGACTTATTGACGGGAGAAGCGAATCCGTCTGGAAAACTACCCACCACGTTCCCGAAAGATTATTCAGACGTGCCTTCGTGGAACTTTCCGGGAGAACCCAAGGACAATCCAGATCGGGTGGTTTACGAAGAGGATATCTTCGTCGGCTACAGGTACTACGACACCTTCGGTGTTGAACCGGCTTACGAGTTCGGTTACGGCCTTTCCTACACGAAGTTCGACTATAACAATTTGAAAGTCTCTGTGGACAGAGACGTCTTGAAAGTCTCTCATG
>JAPYWY010000177.1 GCA_028276125.1 Pseudothermotoga sp. | reverse complement strand
TCTCGTGCGAGCACCTTTGCGACGCGGTACGCGTTGTTGGGATCGCTCGTGGCGGCTATAGCCATCGCACCAGGAGAGACCGCGAAACCTTCCCTGAAACGTGTCACGATGCCTCCCTCTTGATCGACGGCAAAGATCACGTCTTCGCCGAGAACCGATCTGACTTGCTTCACCAGACTCAGAACCTGCCTTGGAGTTTCCACGTTTCGTGCGAAGAGTATCACAAAGCCCGGCTTGACGAATCTCAGAACCCTCAATGTCTCTTCGTCGACTTCCTTGCCCTTGATCCCTATCAAGAACAGTTGGCCAACCAAACTGTCAAGGTCCATCGAAGTCACCTCTTTTTTTGATTATACACCCATCGAATCTGTTGTGCTTACATAGTTCTCTTAAATGGTATAAAATAAAGACAAGAAAGGAGGAGGCCTCGTGAACTTCCTTGTGCTCGTCAAGCAGGTTCCAGACACCGAGAAGGTGAAGATAGATCCGATCAGTGGCACCATGGTGCGCGAAGGATTGGATGTGACGATGAACCCACTCGACTCACACGCCTTGGAACTCGCGGTGTCTCTGAAGGAGAAATTGAATGGTAGTGTGACGGTGTTGAGCATGGGACCGATGAACACGATAGACGTTTTGAGGGATGCGATAGCGCTCGGTGCCGATCGAGCAATCCTTCTGAGCGATTCGGCTCTGGCGGGTTCGGACACCTGGGCCACAAGTCTCGCGCTCGCGAAGGCCATAGAAAAGTTGAACATCGCATTTGACTTGATGATCTGTGGTGAGAAATCCACCGACGGTGAGACTGGTCAAGTGGGTATCGAACTTGCGACGCTTTTGAACCTGCCCGTTGTGACCTACGTGTCGGAGCTGATCGAGCTCGGTTCGAACTTCGTCCTTGTCAAAAGATCGATCGAGGATGCACACGAGGTCTGGAAAGCACCACTTCCAGCATGCCTCTGCGTGCTCAAAAGTGTTGCCGAACCCAGGTTGCCCACACTCGCTGGAAAAAAGACGGCTATGGATGCAAAGATAGAAATCTATGACACCGAGTCAATAGGTATAAATCGTGAAGAAGTGGGGCTGAAAGGTTCTCCCACACGCGTTGTGAAGGTCTTCAACACGAAGATCGCTCGAAACTGTAGAATCTACGCTGACAAGGACATCCTCGAGGGAATCGAACGTGTCGTCGGGTTGATCAAGGCCGTACGGGACGGTGAAGCGAAATGATCCTCGTTTTGAACAACAAGATCGATCGCAGCAGCTTCGAATTGCTCTCGAAAGCGAGAAAACTCGCAGACAAGGCTTCGATGAAGCTCGCCTTTCTCTTGATGTCCAACTCCAAAAAGGACGTTCAACAGCTCGCACGCTTCGGACCCGACATGGTCATTTTGGCCGTACACGAGAAATTCAACAGGTTTTCGCTGGATCCGTTTCTCTCAACTGCGAAGAAGATCCTTGCAAAATATTCTCCCTCCATCGTGCTGGCACCCGCCACCACCTTCGGGAGGACCCTCATGCCCGCACTCGCTGCGAGCTTTCGAACAGGTCTCACCGCCGACTGCACCGAGTTGGACGTGGATGAGAAGGGTAATCTTCTTCAAACCAGGCCTGCGATAGGTGGAAACGTCATGGCGACGATCGTCACACCCACGCATCGACCTCAGATGGCGACGGTGAGACCGGGTGTGTTCGAGATCGTCGAACATCGAAAGGACGATGTACAGTTCATAGAAGAGAGAATCGAGGATTTGTCTGACAGATGTCAGCTCATTTCTGTTGAACCAAAGCAAGCAGGAGCAAGACTCGAAGACGCCAAGATCATCGTCTCCGTGGGTAAGGGACTGAGGAAGAAAGAGAACGTGGAAGTTGCCTTCAAACTAGCAAGTTTGGTGAAAGGTGCCGTGGGTGCATCGCGTGCAGTTGTCGACGCCAGATGGCTCTCCCACGATCATCAAGTGGGGCTGAGTGGTAAGACCGTCAAGCCGAGAATCTACATCGCTGCGGGTATATCCGGTGCTGTGCAACATCTTGCCGGCATGCAGACGTCAGAGATCATCGTTGCAATAAACAAAGACAGATACGCTCCCATATTCAAAGTTGCTGACATCGGTATCGTCGCCGACGCGTATTGGGTGTTGAGCGAACTCGTTCAGAGACTGGAGCGTGAGAGCGATGAGAGTGGTGGATGAACTGATAAGACTTTTGGGAGTCGAAAACGTCAAGTTCGATCCAGAAGAGCTCGAGAAGTACTCGCACGATGAAACGAGTGGTGTTGAAGCACAAATTCCCCTCGCAGTCGTCTTCCCCACCAGCACAGAACAAGTTTCAATGATTCTCAGGTGGGCGAACGAAAGAAGAGTGCCCATCGTGCCACGTGGCGCGGGCACGGGCCTTTCAGCTGGTGCGGTACCAACGAAAGATTCGATCGTCGTTTCTCTGGAGAGGATGAACAGGATCGTTGAGTTCGATGAAGAGAACATGACGATCACGGTGGAACCAGGGGTCATAACTGGAGAAATACAGAAGATCGCGGAAGAACATGGATTGTTTTACGCGGGTGATCCCGCGAGCAGCGAGAGTTCTTCCATAGGTGGGAACGTTGCGGAGAATGCAGGTGGTGTCAAGGTCATAAAGTACGGACCGACGTCCTTTCACGTGCTCGGTCTGGAAGTCGTTCTTCCAACAGGTGAGATCGTTACTTTCGGTGGTAAAACACTCAAGAACGTGACAGGTTATGATCTGGTGAGACTCTTCGTCGGCAGTGAAGGTACACTCGGGATCGTGACGAAAATCATCCTCAGGCTCGTACCGAAGCCGAAGTGCGCAGCTGTGTTACTCGTTCCGTTCAGAGACATTGAAGATGCTCTGCTCTGTGTTCCAAAGGTGCTTTCTCAATCGGGGGTGCTTCCCGCCTCGATCGAGTTCATGGACAAGGCGTCCAGCGAGATGGCTTCCAGGTTCTTGAACGAGAGCATACCAAACCCAGAGGCCGAATGTCATCTGATCTTCGAGCTGGAATCTACCAGTAAGCAGAGTCTAACGAGAGAATACATCGAGCTCGGTGAAAAACTCATGCAGATGAAGGCTTTAGAAGTGTACATTGCCGACAACAGGACCCAGCGCATGAAGATCTGGCGTTTCAGAAAGGCCATAGCCGAAGGTATCATCGCCTTCAGACCCACCCATTGCATGGAGGATGTGGTCGTACCTACTGCGAACATGCCCAAGTTGGTCGTTTCTGCTTACGACATCGCGCGAAGATTCGACCTGGAGGTTCTGAACTTCGGCCACGTCGGTGATGGAAACGTGCACGTGACGTTCTTGAAGCCTGATGGAATGAGCGACGATGTGTGGAAAAGATCTTTGGAAAAAGCGCTCGAAGAACTTTACAAAATCACGGTACAACTCGAAGGCAATTTGACGGGAGAACACGGTGTGGGTCTGAAACGGAAAAAGTATCTGAGCATGTTCCTTCAAGAAAAAGAGTTGGCGCTCATGAGGAGTATCAAGAGACTCTTTGATCCAAACAACATCTTGAATCCCGGAAAGATTTTTCCCGATTGAGAAAGAACGAGAGAGAGAAAGATTGCTTGAGTAAGACGAAGCATAAAGAGTTTCGAGGTCAATCCTGATTGGAATCAACCCAGAACTACGAAAATTTGCGTTTGATCATCTGGGCTGTTTTTGGTAACCTAATTTTGGTATTAAAAAGGTATACCAGGGGGGATACCTCGTGCGGAGAGATCTGGGCGATCTAAAAGAAAGGATCTACAACGATCTCCGCGAAAAGATCCTCAACGAAGAGATCAAGCCCGGCGAGTGGATAGTCGAAAGAAAACTCACCGAGATATACAGAGTGAGCAGGACTCCCATAAGGGAGGTTCTGCGCATGCTCATGGAAGATGGCCTTTTAGAGTTGAACGGTAAGAAGGGTTACACCGTCAGGAAACTCACGCTCGAAGACTTCGTTGAGATATACACCGCAAGGGAAGCCATCGAGGGCGCAGCGGCACGCTTGGCCTGTCGAAATCGAGATCCTGAGATGCTTCAAAAGCTTCAACAATTGAAGCAGAAACTCGAGTTGGTCGACATCGACAACGATCCTGCGAAGGGTGTCGCGCTCGGAAGACAACTCCACGATCTTCTGATCGAGTACAGCAATAACAAGATACTGAAGAGGTTCTACGAAAAACTTCGTCTGCTCACGAACATGACGAGGAACATAACCAAGAGGTCCGTCGAGATAGAGAAGAAGTCGAGAGAAGAACATG
>JAPYWY010000176.1 GCA_028276125.1 Pseudothermotoga sp. | reverse complement strand
GGAAGGAAGCAGCCATAAGCGGTAGCACCGTGTGCCGCAGGGGAGCCTGGCTGGAGCCGAAAGCCCAGTTATGCCTCGGTTTGGGCTTGTCGAAGGTGGGTCCGTGGCACCATTTTTTGTGAAGAAGAGCGGCGCGAGCCGCTCATTGGTGTATCTCGTTGTGGTACAAGAAGCACGCGACGGAATGGTCTTCTTTCACGTTCACCAACTTCGGCCTGAATTCCTTGCATTCTTTCATCCTTGAAGGACACCTATCGAAGAACGGACAACCCTTAGTGATGTTCGCCAGCGACGGTACCTCGCTGACATCGATGGAGAACTTCATTCTTTTTTCTGGATCGGGAACAGGAATCGAACTGAACAGGAGTTTCGTGTAGGGATGGAGCGTTTCTCTGATCACGGTCTCTGTCGTTCCCATCTCCACGATCTGACCGAGGTACATCACGGCGATCCTGTCGCTCAAGAACTGAATGACAGAAAGATCGTGTGAGATGAAAAGATATGTTAACTTCAAACTTTGCTTGAGTTCTTTCAACAGGTTTGCTATCTGCGCTTGGACGGAAACGTCGAGTGCGCTGGTTGGTTCATCGAGGACGATGAACTTCGGTTTGGTTATTATCGCCCTGGCGATGGCGATCCTCTGTCTCTGTCCACCGGAGAATTCGTGCGGGAACCTGCCGAGATGTTCTGATTTCAGTCCCACGCTCTCGAGCGTTGAAACGATGAGATCCTTCTCCTCGGACTTGGGCACAACCTTGTGTATGCGCAACGGTCTTGCGAGCGTGTCATAGACTGTCATTCTTGGATTGAGAGATGAAAAAGGATCTTGGAAAACGATCTGCATGTTTCTTCTGAAGGTCCTGAACTGTCTTTCCTTGAGGTTCGTGACGTCCACGCCATCGAAGTAGATCTTTCCACCGTTCGGTTCGTAGAGTCTTATGACCGTCCGGCCCAACGTGGTCTTCCCACAACCGGACTCTCCCACAACGCCGAGAGTTTCACCTTCGGCTATCTCGAAAGAAACATCGTTGATGGGTCTTATCACGTGCCTGCCTCCGAAGAATCCCAGCTTGATAGAAAAGTCCTTGATCAGTCTTTCAACCTTTAGTAGCTTCATTTGCTACCACCACCGTTGTACGGGTTAAAACACGCGACCATGTGTTCATCACCCACGAGCTTCGGCGCCTCGGCGTCGCACACACCCGGCACGAACCTCTCACACCTGGGATGGAAACGACAGCCGCTGGGCGGTTCGATAAGGTTTGGCACACTGCCTTCTATGATCCTGAGCCTTTCAACTTTTCTGTCTATTGGAGGTATCGCGCTCAGAAGACCTCGCGTGTATGGATGGCGAGGACGGGCGAAGATCTCCTTTATGTCGGCGATCTCCACGACGTAACCTGCGTACATGACCGCGACCTTATCGCAGATCTGCGCAACGATGCCGAAGTTGTGGGTGATGATGAGAACGCTGAGCTTGAGTTGTTCGTTCATCCTTTTGATCAACCCGAGGATCTGTGCTTGTATGGTGACATCCAGCGCCGTTGTTGCTTCGTCCGCGATCAAGAGTTTGGGATTGCACAGCAGCGCCATGGCGATCATCACGCGTTGTCTCATTCCACCCGAAAGCTGATGCGGATACTTGTCCAGCAGAGCGACTGGGTCCTGCATCCTCACCAATTTGAAGACTTCGAGTATCTTCTCGATCGCTTGTTTCTTCTCAATCTTCTCGTGAGTCATGAGCACGTCGCAGAGTTGCTCTCCAACGGTGAAAGTGGGATTCAGCGAGGTCATGGGCTCTTGGAATATCATCGCGATCTTTTTACCACGAATTTCTCTCATCTTCTCTTCATCGAAAGAGCTTATTTCTTGATTGTCAAACCAGATCTTGCCAGAGAGCATCCTCGCAGGTGGGGTGGGTATGAGCTTGAGGATGCTCATGGCAGTTATAGACTTGCCGCTGCCCGTTTCACCCACGACACCAACGATTTCTCCCTCTTTCACGCTCAAATTCACATTTTCCAGAGCCTTGACAGTTCCTTCCTCGGTGTCGAAGTAGAGTCTCAAATTCTCTATTCTCAAAAGCTCCTTCATGCCCATCACCTGTCCTTCAAGCGAGGGTTCAGTGCGTCGTTCAAACCGTCGCCGAAGAGGTTGAAACCGAGCACCGTTATGAACAACGCCAAGCCTGGGAAGATACCCAAGTGCGGCGCTATTTCAAGATACACCCTCGCCATGGCAAGATCCGTGCCCCATTCTGCTTCGGGTGGTTTCACCCCGAGCCCCAGGAAGCTCAAGCCTGAGATGGTGAGCACGGCGGTCGCCATTCTCAACGTCGCTTGAACGAGCAACGGTGCCAACGCGTTGGGCAGAACGTATCGCACCATCGTGGAAAGATGGGACTCACCTATCGCCTTTGCAGCTTCTATGTACTCGGAATTTTTGATCGTCATCGCAGAAGCGCGCATGACCCTTGCGAACTGTGGAAAGGAATATATCGCGATCGCCACCACCAAGTTGATCTTCCCAGGACCGAGTGCCGCGACTATCGCGATGGCCAAGAGTATGTCTGGAAAGGCCATGAGTACATCGAGGATTCTCATCAACACCTCGTCCAACACGCCATGGAAGTAACCGGCGATCGTACCAACCGTTGCACCAAGGATGAAGGCTATCAGTACAGCGAGCGACGAGATGGAGAGCGAGGTCCTTGCCCCGTAGATCACCCTGCTCAGCACGTCCCTACCGAACACGTCCGTGCCGAAGGGATGTTTCCAAGACGGTGGTTCCAAACTTGCCAAAAGATCCTGCTTGTAAGGATCTCTCGGGGCAATGACGGGTGCAAAAATGGCTACGAAAACGATTAGAAGAACAACGATTAAACCGAAGATCGCACCTTTGTTCCTCGCCATTCGTTTGAGTATGATCAAGGAAGAAGTTCTCTTCTTCATGCGCATCAACCTCGCCTCAACCTTGGATCTATGAGTGCGTACACAAGGTCAACGAGCAAGTTCACGAGCACAAAGGTTGTTGCGATCATCATTATTCCAACTTGTACAGCGATGTAGTCTCTGCTGAAGATCGAATCGACCACAAACCTTCCAAGACCAGGCCATCCGAAGACGCTTTCGGTCAGCACTGCACCACCCAAAAGATAGCCGAACTGAAGACCTATGACTGTGACCACGGGGATCAGCGCGTTCCTCAGAACGTATTTGTAGATGATCTTTCTCTTTGGCAGGCCGAAAGCCACCACGGTTCTGACATAATCTTGGTTCAACACCTCGAGCACGCTCGCGCGTGTCATCCTCGCTATGATCGCCGAGGTGGCGAGCCCGAGCGTCAAAGCCGGCAGTATCAAATGCTCTACACCACCTTTTCCACCTGAGGGAAGCCATCTGAGTGTGACGGCGAAGAGAATGATCAGAAGAATTCCGAGCCAAAAGATGGGCATCGAAACTCCTACGAGTGAGAAGACCATAGAGAACGTGTCGATCCAGCTGTTCCTCTTGACTGCAGACACGATACCAAGTGTCACACCGATCACGGAAGATATGATTATGCTCACGAGTGCGAGTTGAGCCGTGTTCGCAAACCTTGGAAGCAATTCGGTGAGTATGGGCCTCTCTGTTCTGATGGACCTCAGATCGTTCGTGATGACTCCTTTCATGAACCTGAAGTACTGTTCGATCAAAGGTCTATCCAGACCGTACTTTATCCGTATCGACATGATGTCCTCGACGGTGGCTCCCTCGCCTGCGATGATTCGGGCAGGATCACCCGGGATCATGTGCATGATGGAGAAGGAGACAATCGAAACTCCTATGACGACAGGTATCAGAAGCAGAAGTCTTCTGACGACGAACTTGAGCAAGGCTGATCACCTTCCTTCAATGAGGGTGGCACGTGCCACCCTCGATGTCAGCGATCGATCCAAGCTTCTGCCAGGTTCACGCGTTCAGTGGGATAGATTTTGACGCCTTGCAATTCCTTGCGCATCACTGCGGCGATGTTCATTTCGTAGAGGAAGATCCAAGGAGCATCTTGAACGACGATTTTTTGTGCTTCCTTGAAGTATTCTAACAGCTTTTTCTCATCGATTTCCAAACCGATCTTCTGTATGAGTTCGTCGACCTTCGGGTTGCTGTAGAAGTAGTTGTTATAAGGCATCGTCGCGTTGGGACTGTCCATACGGTTTGAAGAGTGGAAGAGGGGGAACAACACCTGATGACCTTCCGCAGTACCGGGGGCCCAACCGAGCAAGAACATCTGATAGTCC
>JAPYWY010000175.1 GCA_028276125.1 Pseudothermotoga sp. | reverse complement strand
TTGCCCATCAGTACCACGAGCTGAGTTACACGGCAAGGGGATGGATAGACGTTCAACTTGGTGAGATCACGCCGAAAGAGATCATCGCGTACACCTACGGCAAATCCATGGAACTGTACCGCGCGAAGGGTTTGCTGTACGAGTTGGAGAATTCGAAGATCGCAACCGCGAAGATGAAATCTTTCGTGAAAGACGCCTCCAGATGGCTCGAAGAGATAACTCAAGACGGCATAACGCTCATGGAGATGGAAGCCATCAAGAGATTCTACGTCGGGCTCGGCTCTTTGGTCAACATGGTCGGCTACGCTTGCACGACACAAGACAGAGTGACTCGAGACATAGAACAGGTCGTTCAAAGAGCCACGGACATGGTGAGAAAAGCGCGCGAGGTGATCGGAAAGCTCGAATCGGCGAAGAGTTTGATTCTGAAGGTGACGAACACGTTCATAGACATAGTCACGGGTAACTGGAGTGGCATCGCTGCGAACGTAACGATGGAACAACTCGTAGATCGGTTGGTCAAATACGTTCGAGACGAATTGGTCGATGACATCACGAACACGGTTTACATCAAACTGCTCGAAGTCATAGCAGAACCAGAGACGATACTTGCTTTCTTCAAGGGCAACGTCAAAACTTGGGTCGAACAGATGCTCGGTCCAAACCAGATAAGTCAAGTCGTGGAGAATTTCGTGATCAACGATCTGATCTACCCACAGTTCACATCCCACTTGGAAGGAGAGCTGTACGAACTTTTGAACACGTCGAAAACTTTTGTGCGAGAGAATTACGAAAAATACTGGGATTTCTACAAACGTTCCCAGTTGATCAGGAAGAGTTTTGAAGAGATGAGAAAGGCTTGGATGGGCAATCTCTACGATGTTTCCTACGCAGCTTTGACCGACAAGAAATCGATCGACAATTGGCAGAGCGCTCTTTTGGTTTTTCGAGAAACCATACCTTTCGTGATCGACTTCTTGAGGCTCTTCGAAGTTCGCTATCCCGAGCTCAGAGAGATCAAAGAAGCTTTAAGTACGCTGTACCAAGCCTTGGACGCCATAGGTACCTTGACGAAGACTTACGAAGTGGCATTAAAGGTCAACTATTTGAACAAGGAATTCCAACACAGGATCAGATCGATGACGGAGGCAGTTTACCAGTTCAAGTGATCCATCCCTCGCCGCGTGCGGGTTCAAGACGGGCCCGCCCTTTGTTGTGCTCTTCTGGGAGGTTTGGATTTGTAATCACATACTACCACATCGAACATATGTTATGCTATTTTCAGGTGGCATCGTGCACCATTCGTGAAAGTTCTTCAATCTCCAAGGGATTTTGAGCGAAGCGATCTGCAAACACACTCCTGAGTTGAATCGAGCATCGAAAGATGCTCTTGCGAAGTCAAAATTCTGAAGGAGGTGCTTGTATGAGGAAGTTCTTGTTAGTTTTCCTGACGTTGCTGTTGGCTGTCGGAATCTTCGCGCAGAAGCTTGGAGGAAAGCTGGTCATCGCCATGGAAACTGAACCTGTCGGCTTGGATCCACACCTCGTCACGGCATTCGCTTCACACAGGGTGCTCGAAAATGTCTACGACGGCCTGCTTCGCTACGGTGAGAACCTGCAGTTGGTCCCCAACATCGCCGAAGAATTCCAAGTTCTCGATCCCTACACGATCGTCTTCAAAATCAGAGAGAACGTCAAGTTCCACGACGGCACACCTCTCACCGTTGAAGACGTACTCTTCTCCTTCGAAAGAATACTGAACCCGGACACCAAATCCCCCGCCGCGGCGTTCTACCAAGATGTGGAATCCATCAAGGCGATAGGTGACAACAGAATCGAGTTCAAACTCAAAAAGCCTATGGCGAGCGCACTCCTGCCTAACTTCGCTGGTGTGAACAGCTCGATAGTCAGCAAGAAGTTCGTCGAATCTGGAAAGAATCTTCAACTCGAAACGAACGGAACTGGACCATTCTATCTCGCAGAGTACGTGCCTGGCAACTACATCGTTCTGAAGAAGAACCCGCACTACTTCGTGAAAAACCAACCCTACTTGGACGAGATCAGAATCGTCTTCATGCCCGAGGAAGTTTCAAGGGTATCGGCGTTGAAAAACGGCGATGTGGACATAGCGAAGATCAACGAGCCGCTCAACGTGAAACAGTTCCCAGAAGGCAGGTTCAAAATCTACAGATCCCCTGTGCTCAGCTACTATCTGATAGGCATCAACACCAAGAGAAAACCGTTCGACGATCCGCGAGTTAGAAACGCTTTGAACTATGCCATCAACAGAGAAGCCATCATAAAAACGGTTGCGTTCGGTGAAGGTGTCGTCACAGGTCCATTGAGTCCAATGGTCCAGCCTTGGACACTTTTGCCGAAAGACTTCGACGAGTACACCTACAACCCCACGAAGGCGAAACAACTCTTGGCTCAGGCAGGATATCCCAACGGCTTTGAATTCGAAATAGTGACCTCCCAGCGGTACAACTTCGACAAGGTCGCCCAGGTGATCCAGGCGCAACTCGCGGAAGTCGGAGTCAGAGCGAAGATCAACCTGGTCGAATGGGGCATATTCATAAAGAGATGGCGCGAGAGCGATTTCGACGCCTTCATCTCCATGAACAGTGGTTCAATCGAGCCAGACATTCAGTTCTACAGGACCTTCCACAGCAAAGGTTCGACCAACGTTTTCCTCTACTCCAACCCGCGCGTGGATGAGTTACTCGAACTCGGTAGAAGCACGGTCGACACTGCGAAGAGGAAAGAAATCTACGATGAACTCCAGAGACTGCTCGTCAAGGAATCACCCATCATCTTTCTGTACAGCGCCAATCAGATCTTCGTCAGCAACGCGTCTGTGGAAGGTTTCAAGCTCCTGCCGAACGAGAGTCTCATCTTCTTGAGGGAGACGTACAAGAAATGAGCTTTGCTTATCTTCTGCGCCGCATTCTCACTTCGATACCGACGGTGCTCTTCGTCGTGTTCGTGGTCTTCATAGTGATACACCTCGTCCCCGGTGACGTTGTGGATATGATGCTTGGTACTCAAAACTACTTGACGAAGGAACAGATCGAGCAGCTGTACAAACAGTATGGTCTCGACAAACCTTTGATCGTCCAATTCGGTGTTTGGTTGAAGAACCTCTTCACGCTGAACTTCGGAACGTCTCTGAGAACTGGAAGAAGAGTCATAGACCTGATCTTCGATCGTTTTCCAGTGACGTTGGAGCTCTCCGTTCTGTCCATGTTCTTCGCGACGGTGATCGGGATACCCCTCGGCATCGTCGCGGCGATCAAGAAGAACTCCTTCGTTGACGGTTTGGTGAGAGTGATAGGTTTGATCGGACTGTCGTCCCCATCCTTCTGGGTGGGGGCGATTTTGATCGTCATCTTCTCTGGGACCTTCAAAGGCTTCAACATCTTCGGTTACGTGCACCTGCGTGAAGATTTCTTAAGAAACCTTCAGGTGATGTTTCTGCCCTCGCTCACACTCGGTCTCATGCTCTCGGCACAGATCATGAGGATGACCAGATCGTCGATGCTCGATGTGCTACAGCAGGAGTACATAAGAACTGCGAAGGCGAAGGGTGTGAGCTACTCGCAACTGATAGCCAAACACGCGCTCAAGAACGCGCTCATACCCATCGTCACACTCTCTGGGATTCAGCTCGGTTATCTCTTGGCAGGAACGATCGTCATCGAGAACATGTTCGCCCTGCCTGGCCTCGGAAGATTGCTCCTTCAAGCGGTGAACGAGAGAGACTATCCAGTGATCCAGTTCGTGGTGATGTTCATAGCCATGCTCATAGTCGTGCTCAACATCTTGATCGACTTCGTCTACACCTTGATCGATCCTCGCGTCGAACTGAGGTGAGTACCTTCGATGAACAGGACGTTGAAGAAGTTCTTGAAAAGGCCTTTGAACTTGGTATCGCTCTCACTTATAGTTATGATCCTCATCGTCGCCACGCTTCCTTCCACCTTCGCACCCCACAGCCCGTACGCGATGGACTACGACGCGATCCTCGAAGGACCATCGCTGAAGCATCCTTTCGGAACGGATCAGTTCGGCAGGGACATATTCTCAAGGTGCATCTATGGACTTCAAAAAAGTGTTATCATAGCGTTCAGTTCCATCATGTTCGCATCCTTCATTGGAACGGTCCTCGGGCTCACGGCAGGTTACTACGGCGGAGTTTGGGACCTGCTCATCATGAGGCTCTGCGATGGCTTGTTCGCTTTCCCATCGTTGATCTTAGCATTGTTCATCGTGGCCCTGTTCGGCTCCA
>JAPYWY010000174.1 GCA_028276125.1 Pseudothermotoga sp. | reverse complement strand
AAAGATCACAACGTTTCTATCTTCTTTTTCATCGACGAAGACGTTTACGCCGTGAACGTGTCTCTGCACGCGACCAACTATATCTTTCGAGATGGACTCAGCTATCATCCGATCGAGAACCCCACACAGCTACACACCGCGAAGGTGACGAAACTGGTCTTCACCGGTCCCACTTCCGAATTGAGCAGGCTGGAGTTGTTCATCAGATCTCACCACGGTCACGAAGCGAACGTAACGAGATCGGAAGAGGATCTTCTCGAAGTTTTGCCTGTTGGTGTGAGCAAGGCGGAGGCAGTGAAATGGCTTTGTACGTTTTTGCAGATCGACTTGAAGGAGGTCGCCACGTTTGGCAACGGTGAAAACGATGCAGAGATGCTACGGATAGCGGGACTTGGTGTGAGTTTCGTTTCCGCACCAGAATCTGTGAAGAAAAACGCGAAAATACTCTTACATAACTGTGGATATCTTGGCTTGAGGGAATTCGTGGAGAGATTCGTTGAGAAGGTGGTGTCCTCATGAAACTTGCGCTCGTGGTGAGCACTTCGGATGCGGCTTTTGATGCACTTGCTTTCAAGGGAGATCTGACGAAAGGTGTAAAGATGGCAAAACAGATTGGTTACGATGCCGTCGAGATCGCCATAAGGGATCCGAGCACCGTGGATGTGAAAGAATTGAAGGAACTGCTGGACGAGCTTCACATGCCTGTCGCCGCTGTTGCTACCGGTCAAGCGTACCTTGCAGACGGCCTGAGCATCACGGCACAAGATGTTTCGGTTCGAAACCGTGCGATGGAGAGGCTGAAGAGCCATGTCGAGTTCGCTTCGATCTTCAAAGCCAAGGTGATCATCGGGCTCGTACGTGGAAAGAGGAACAAGCGAGCTTTGGATGAGGTGCTCGAACTGTTCGTCGAAAGCCTGAAGAAACTCGCCGATTATGCTGAAAAGAAGGATGTTGAGCTGGTGATCGAACCGTTGAACAGGTATGAGACAGATTTTCTCAACACACTCGAGGAAGTGAAGTCCGTGCTCGAGTTGTTAAAGAGAGACAACGTTGGGATCCTCGCGGACACGTTTCACATGAACATAGAGGAAGCCAACATCGAAGAGAGCATAAGAAAGTGTGGAAAATGGATCAAACATTTTCACGTTGCGGACAGCAACAGGTGGGCACCGGGCGCGGGGCACTTGAACTTCGTCTCGATCCTGAAAGCGCTGCACGACACCGGTTACGATGGTTTTGTTTCGGTGGAGTGTTTGCCACTACCAGGTGGGTCAGAAGAATCGGCGAAGTTGGCCTTTAAGACTTTGCAAAGTACGTTGAAAAAGCTTTGAAACTTTGCTGGTTGAATTCCAAGGGGAGGTGAGGTTATGAGGAAGCTGTGCGGCGTAATGTTGTTGATCGTCGCCGCGGTGTTGCTTGCCCAGGCGAACATACCGATCAAAGTCACACTCACGATGATGGTTGCGGGAGATCAAAATATGGTCGATTTCTTCCAGTACGAGATCGCGCCGGAGTTTGAAAAGTTATACCCAAACGTCAAGGTCAAGGTCGTGGGTACCGGACCAGGTGATGCTGGTTCTCAGCAGATCATTCAGCAACTTCAGCTCGAGAAAGATTCCGGGAAGGACAAATGGGCCATCGACCTGGTCGTGATCCACGAAGCTGGAACGATTTGGGCAATCGAACGCGGTCTCATAAGGCCGTACACGGATTTTCTGACGACCAGAAGACTGGTCACAATGAAGACAGCCGAGGTCGCGCTGGGTGTGAACGTGAACGGTTACGTCATGCCGATGTTCCACAGTCAGACAGCCATAGCGTACAACCCGAGATTCGTTAAGGATCCTCCGAAAAGTTACGCGGAGCTCGTCGAGTGGGTGAAGAAGAACCCGAAGAAGTTCGGTTACAACGGTATCAAGGGCGGTATGTCAGGTGTTTCCTTCGTCTTCGGATGGGTCTACTGGAAGTCTAAGAACCCAGACGTACTCATGAACGGGCCATTCGATGAGAAGTACATGGAAGATTGGCCGCAGATCTACGCCGAGCTCAAAGAATTCAACAAGTACGTCACGCTGACCGCTGGAAACGCTGGAACGCTCGACGCGTTGAACAGAGGCGAAATTTGGATGGGTCCAGTGTGGGTCGATATGTTCTACACCTGGATAAGGGAAGGAAGGATGGATCCAAACATAAGGTTGATCCTGCCAGAACCGGGTATGCCGGGCCAGCCGATGTACTTCGCGATACCTACAAAGGCAGCCAACGCTGATTACGCGCTGAAGTTGATAGAGTTCGTTACGTCTCCGGCTGTCCACGCAAAGTACATCGTCGACAAGTTCAACTGGTACCCAGCGATCGGTGTAGAGTATGTGGTACCGCATCTGGGCAAAGAGGTTTTCGAAAGGTTGTACAGGGACATCAAGGAAGCAGACTTGCTCAAATTTGGGAAACGAATGCCGATAGCCGATTACAGAACCAGAATGCTCGAAGCTTACGAGCGATGGGTTGAGAAATAACCAAAGGCGAGGCTTTATGCCTCGCCTTTTTCATGGAGGTTGAACCAATGAAACGGAGAAGGGATCTTTTCGTCGGTTTTCTGCTCATTCTGCCCGCACTGATCGTCCTGGGAGCACTCTACGTTTATCCTCTGATCTTGTCCGTCTACACGAGCTTCACAGTTCAAGGGAGGTACGGTTTGACGAACTATGTGAAGGCGTTCGATATATATTGGCGCGACATCATCTACAGTGTGGCGATAAGCTTCGCTACAACCGTGGCCACACTGATCGTGAGCGTTGTTGTGTCCGGTTATCTTCGCTTCAAGAGCTGGAAATTTCTTGAATTGATGTACAAGCTACCCCTCTTCATACCTTTTCTGATCGTTGGACACGCGATGAGAGTCTTCCTCGCACCCCACGGCACGTTGAACAATTTGTTGACGAGGATCCTGAGGATTGAGGAACTACCAGGGCTCTCCAGAAGCTGGATCGGATTGGTTTGGGCCTTCGTTTGGATCATGACCCCCTACGCCACGCTCATCGTTCTTGGTGCTTTCAGAAGCTTGGACAGTGCGTACATCGAAGCGGCACAGAACGTTGGTGCTTCGAAGTGGAAGATCGTGATCGATATCTTGATTCCCATGTGTAGACCTTCGATCATGGTCGCCTTCATCCTCACTTTCGTCAGAACCATAAGCAGTTTGACCATACCCATCATGGTTGGACCGGCAAGCCCGAACATGATCACGGTGAACATGATGTTCAGGGTGAATTACTTCAACGATTGGGGAACTGCGAACGCTTTGGGTGTGGTTTCCTATTTGATCGTCATGGTGTTTGCTATTTACTATCTCAGGTTCATGGCTGCCGAGCGAGGGGGTATCAAGGCGTGAGAAGGTTTTCAATTTTGAAGCTCACACTCAAAGTTGTCCTGGTGTTCATCATTCTCTTGCTCGTCGTTGGGCCATTCGTTGGAATTGCGATTTGGAGTTTTGCAAGGGTCTGGTATTGGCCAAAGCCAATTCCTCAAGAATTCACGTTGCGCTACTGGGCCGAGGTGTTCAAGCAAGGCAGAGTGCTCAACTCGTTGGTACTCAGCTTGAAGATCGCGTTGCTCACTGTGGGATTCTCGATAGCGATCGCTATTCCCGCTGCTTACGCGTTTGCGAGGTACAGACTGCCCGCAGAACGCATCTTGTTGTTTCTTTTTCTTATGCCTCAAGCATTTCCACAGCTCCCAATTTTCATCAATCTTGCTCGAGTCTTCGGAAGGATGGGACTGAGGGGCAACATGTGGGGTATCGTTATGGCTCACACGATGGCTTCGCTGGTTTTCTCTTTGTGGATCATAACTGCGACGTTCAAATCGATACCACTCGATCTGGAACAGGCCGCACAGAACCTTGGCGCGAGCAGATGGCGAGTGTTCTGGACGATCACGTTTCCCTTGGGAATTCCGGGTGTCATAGCTGGTGCGATACATGTCTTTCTTTGGTCGATGGGTGAATTCAACGCGGCGTTCTTCATTGGAGCTCCTTTCATACAGACGGCCCCCGTGCTCATGTACACAGCGAGTGCCGGTTACAACATGCAGATCGCAAGTGTAATCGCAATCGTTCTCATGATACCGTCCCTCTTGTTCATGTTGGTTATCGAGAGGTTCTTGAAGGCGGAATACATAGCTGGAATTGGGGGATGAAATCATGGTAGTGCTTAAGACTGAGGGTTTGAAGAAATACTACGGTGATGTGAAAGCCTTGGACGACGTTTCGGTCGAGATCAAAGAAGGAGAA
>JAPYWY010000173.1 GCA_028276125.1 Pseudothermotoga sp. | reverse complement strand
CCAAACGTGCCGCGACTATCGGTGTATCGTGGTACTTCCAGCAACGTTTCGCGTACTCCAACAGTTTTTCACCGGCTGGGACCTGTAACTCTTCATGTGTATCAGATATTCTCAGCACAATCTGTTCCAAGTGGCTCACCCCCACTTGAAGGTCCTTCCGATCGGTGATAGAATTATATCATGGTACATGTTGGGGCGTCGCCAAGCTGGTAAGGCATCGGACTTTGGATCCGACATTCGGAGGTTCGAATCCTCCCGCCCCAGCCAAAAAGTGGGCCCGAAGGCCCACTTCATTTTTGTTCCTCTGTCGTACCTTTCAACATCTCTTTTAGTTCCCGACTCGCCGTCTCGAAGTCTATGTAGTTTGGATTCAGTTTCTGCAGTTGATCAAGATAGAACTTGGCCGACGTGGCATCGCCGAGCTCTTTGGAAAGATCATAGAGGTTGTAACACGCGCTCACGCGCATGTCAGTGGCCGCGGAAGTGTCCAAAACGATGGACGCCAAGCCAGCTTCTATCTCAAGTATGCTCTGGAGTAAGGTTTGAGGTCCGACGAGGGGAATGTAGGGCTTAACGGTGGAATAGAGCAATGTGAAATAGTTGTACTTGACCTCGACGTTGTTCCTGTCGATCTGATACATTCTTCGAACCACGTACAAGGACGATGGGTATTGCTCGTACAAGTAACGCACCAGGGCTTCCTTTCTTTTTTTGAGATTTTCATTCACCTCGTTGCCAAAATCTTCGATCTTTTCCACGAGTACCACGTAGGCACTCTTCAAGGCATCGGCAGCGTCCGTGGATATGCTCCCGTCCTCGAGGAACAACTTCTTCGAAAGTTCTTTCTCCACTTCCATCAGTTCAGACTGGCTGGCCGCCTGACTGATTTTGTCCCAACTAAAGAGGATTTCATCCGTTATGCGGAGCTCCACGTTCTTGGTTCTAACGTATTCTTCGTACCACTTTTCCAACGCTTCGTTCTGGAGAACAGATCGTTCTGTTTCGTAAAAGTCACTGAGTGCAAAACTGGCGAAGTCTTTCACGACAGTGGCTTCTTTTATGTGTGCCACGAACCAGCTCTCGGACAACTTGAACGGGCCAACAAAGCTGTTGGGTGTCGCAGAGAATATCTTCTCATCGATCTCTTTATCGAACAGTCCCCTCTTGAGATTGTTCAGAGGTGTGACTTGAACATTCATTTGGCTGGCAGCTTGATCGAACGGCATGTTGGACAGCAGAGACATGAACTTGTTCGCGTCCCGTTCGCTTGCGAACCAAGCCAGTTCCATGTTCACAGTGTCGTACTTTGTCTTGATGTTTTCTATGTTCTCTTCAAAATGTCTCTTCATCTCCTCCTCACCGATGTTCGCAACCTTACTTCTCACCTTGTCGAGAATCAACGTTTTTTCAACAGCTGGTTTCAAAACCTTGTCCAGGTAAACGTCCAAACTACCAGAACGTTGCTTCACGTACTGCAAAAAAGCCTGATTTTTCTTTATCTCGCTCTCGTACTCTTTCAGTTTGGCGTCGATTTCCTTCTTCGTTGGTAGTAATTTGTTTTCCTTCGCGTACAAGAGGATGACCCGCTCTTTCAAGAGTTCCTTTAGCAGGTTTGCTTTTTGCGGTGGCTCTTCGAACAATGGATCCAAGCTTCCCACAGAATAGTTAGCAAGAAAGTTCGCGTATTCAGACTCCAGTTCGGCAGCTGACACTTTGGCTGTGGAGTCCTTCGGTACTTGCCCGTTGACCACCACGTAACCTACCGCTTCCGTCTCAGACTTGCTACTGTTGGCACGTGTGGAGATGTAACCGGCGACAGACCACCAAGCGATGCCTGCGATGAATGCAACGGCGAGTGCCCAGACAATCACGTTCTGCCACTTCTTGAACCATTCCCTCATGATTCAGCACTCCTTTCTTCCTCATCCAAAGCTTCGTCGAAGCGTTGACTGACGAGTGGAAACGCGATGACATCCCTTATCGAAGGAGAATCCGTTAACAGCATGACGAGCCTGTCTATGCCTATACCCAATCCACCTGTCGGGGGCATTCCGTACTCCAAAGCTCTCACGAAGTCGAGATCCATCCTGTGGGCTTCCTTGTCACCCGCTTCGAGGAGCTTCGCTTGCGCCACGAAGCGTTCCAACTGCTCTTGTGGATCGTTCAATTCACTGAAGGCATTCCCGAGTTCCATACCACAGATGATGGGTTCGAACCTCTCGGTGAGTCGAGGATCTTGCCTGTGTCTCTTGGCGAGGGGTGATATGTCCACGGGATGGTCCATCAGGAAGGTGGGTTGAACTATCTGGTCCTCCACGAGGTCCCAAAGTTTTTCGATCATCTTGCCTCTGGTTCTAAGCTCTGGCTCAATCCCGCGTTCTTTCAAGAAAGCATAGAGCTTCTCATCGCTGTCCTCGAGTATGTCAACACCCAACTTTTCTTTTATGAATTCGTGCATTCTTATGCGTCTCCACGGTGGTGTGAAATCGATCTCGGTTCCTTGGTAGGTGATTTTGTACGTACCGAACAGGTAATGAACCAGACTCGAAATCATCTGTTCCGTGAGTTCCATCATGTCGTTGTAATCTGCGTAGGCCTGGTATATCTCTATAGACGTGAACTCGGGGCTGTGCTTGTAAGATATGCCTTCGTTCCTGAAGTTTTTTCCCATTTCGAACACTTTTTCGAACCCACCGACTATGTAGCGCTTCAGATGAAGCTCCGGCGCGATTCTCAGATATACGTCACAGTCGAGCGCCTCGAGCCTCGTCACGAAGGGTCTCGCACTGCCTCCACCTGGGATGAAGTTCAAGATGGGTGTTTCAACCTCAACGAAACCCCTCTCAGTCAAGAACCTTCTTATGAAAGACATCGCTTTGTATCTGGTTCTGAACCTTTCTATGGTGCTATCATTTGCGATCATGTCCACGTACCTTTGTCTGTACGCCAGTTCTTTATCCTTGAGCCCGTGCCACTTTTCCGGCAAGGGTCTCACAGCTTTGCACAAAAGTTGAAACTCTTCAACGAAGATCGTCAACTCGCCGGTCTTGCTCTTGAAAGGAAAGCCTCTGATTCCAACGATGTCGCCCGTATCTACGTACTTCTTGAAAAACTCGTACGCTTTTTCACCAACCGAATCTTGTTTGATGTAAGCTTGGATCCTACCGTCGAAGTCCTTCAGCGTGAAGAAACACGACCTTCCGTGCAACCTTATCGTCATGACACGACCCGCAGTGGAGATTTTCTCATTTTCCAGCGCCTCGGAGGGATTCAAATGGTCGAACTTTTCCCGTATCTGACCACTCGAGTGCGTTTTCTCGAATCTGTAAGGGTAGGGATTGACTTTCATTTCGCGAAGTTCACTTATTTTCTGCAACTTTTGGTTCCGTATCTCCTGAGCCACACGACCACCTCATTCCGTTCTTATGCCTATTATCTCGTATCTTACTTGTCCAGCTGGTGTCTTCAATCGGACGATCTCACCGATCTTCTTGTTCAGCAAGACCCTGCCCACAGGTGAATCGACACTCACCTTGTTCGAGAATATGTCCGATTCCTGCGGGTTCACGAGCCTTATCGTTCTCTCCTCACCCGTGTTCAGATTCTTTATCACCACCCAAGAACCTATCGAGACGACGTCCGACTCAGTTGCCTCTATGATCTCTGCATTGTTCAGTATTTGTTCCAATTCCGCGATCCTACTGTTGATCCTGCCCTGCTCGTTCTTAGCTTCATCGTACTCGGTGTTCTCTGCAAGGTCACCGAGCTCTCTCGCTTCCTTTATGCGCTCCGAAATTTCGTACATGAGCTTCTGCCTCAAGCTCTCCAATTCCTGCTTGAGCGTTTCGTAACCTTCCCTTGTGAGTTTGATCACGCTCTTCTTCATGATCTTCCCTCCTCGTTTTTTTTCAATTCTCTCACGATCTCAAGGAACTGATCTATCTCCCTGAAGTCTTTGTACACGGATGCGAACCTGACGTATGCAACTTGGTCTATGTTTTTGAGTTTCTGCATGACGAGCTCACCGATCACCCTCGAAGGTACTTCTGTGTAACCCATCTTCTGTATTGCAAGTTCCACTTCTTCGACGAGCTTTTCAAGCGTTTCGTATGGTATCGGCCTCTTCTCGCAAGCTTTTAAGACACCGTTCAGCACTTTGTTTCTATCGAACGCCTCCCTTCGCCCGTCCTTCTTCACAACGATGATGGGCAACAGTTCATAACGCTCGTAGGTGGTGAAACGGGCTCCACACTCCAAACATTCCCTACGACGCCTTATCGCTGTACCATCGAGCGTTGGCC
>JAPYWY010000172.1 GCA_028276125.1 Pseudothermotoga sp. | reverse complement strand
GTACACGGTCACAGGTACATCTCTGTACAGATCTTCGATCGAATCGACACCGATCGTTCTGAGCATCTCACGCACTTCTTGTTCCGTGTGCGGAATGTAGGGAAACATGTTAGCCTTCCTCCTCACAGAACCTCCTGTACGATTCCTCGTCGAGGAGATCAGACAGTTCATTCGGGTCGCTCATCTCGATCTTAACCAGCCAACCTTCTCCTTCGGCATCTTTGTTGATGAGTTCCGGTTGGTTCGAAAGCTTCTCGTTCACCTCGACGATTTTCCCGCTCACGGGTGCATAAATATCACTCGCGGCTTTGACGGACTCGACGCTCATGAACGCTTCAGCCTTTTTCACAACCTTGCCCACCTGTGGCAGATCAACGTAAACCACGTCACCGAGCTTTTCTTGGGCGTGATTCGATATGCCCACCACTGCCAAGTTTCCGTCGACTTTCACCCATTCGTGAGTCTTCGCAAACCTCTTCATTGAGAACACCTCCTCAGACCGATGTGGTTTTTACAGACCCTCTGTAGAATGGAAGCTTAACGATCTGTGCCTCCAATGTTGCTCCCTTCAAATCGACCAACACCCTATCGCCGATCTTCAACGATGCGTCCAGCATCGCGAGAGCTATGGAACTCTGAAGCGTTGGAGAAAAGGTCCCACTGGTGACCGTGCCCACCTGCTTGCCATCCTTCAGAATCGCCATACCGTGCCTCGCGATACGCTTTCCTTCGAGCTTCAAACCCCTGATGCGCCTTGAAATCCCTCGCTCTTTCTGTGAGAGCAACGCATCCTTCCCGACGAAATCCTTCTCGAACTTCACAACCCAGCCAAGCCCGGCTTCCAACGGCGTCACGGTCTCGTCCATGTCGTTTCCATAAAGCAAATAAGAAGCTTCCAGTCTGCACACGTCCCTGGCGCCGAGTCCTGCAGGTTTCATCCGAAAGCTCTCACCTATCTCGAAGAGGCTTCGCCAGATGTGCGGGGTATCTTCCCACGAACAGCAGATCTCAAAGCCGTCTTCGCCCGTGTAGCCTGTCCTACTCACCATGCATTTTTTATTGAAGATCGTGAATTCAGCAGAGTGGTAATACTTCAGAGAAGATACTTCCTGAACCACCGAAGAGAGCAAGCTCTCACTCTTGGGTCCCTGCACGGCGATCAGGCCATACTCATTCGAAAGATCGTCCACCTGAACGTTGAACTCTTTCGACTGAAGCTTGATCCAATCGAAATCTTTCTGCGTGTTGGCCGCATTCACAACGAGCAAAGCTTCGTTATCAGCTATCCTGTAAGCTATGAGATCGTCGATGATCCCACCTTTTTCGTTGCACATGACAGAGTACACCGCTTGACCCACGTTGAGTGCACTGAAGCTGTTGGTCAACAACCAGTCCAAAAACATCGCTGTGTCCGACCCACTTATACGTATCTCTCCCATGTGTGAAACATCGAACACTGCCACGTTCTTTCTCACGGCTTCGACCTCGGACACGATGCTCTCGTACTGAAGGGGCATCATCCAGCCCGCAAAATCGACCAA
Organism: Pseudothermotoga sp.; assembly: GCA_028276125.1. Taxonomy (GTDB): domain Bacteria; phylum Thermotogota; class Thermotogae; order Thermotogales; family DSM-5069; genus Pseudothermotoga_A. The sequence continues at coordinate 2,774 of JAPYWY010000172.1, read as the reverse complement.
CTTTGCCCCCAGCGCAACGTGCTCTTCATAGAGTGGGGTTTTCTTCGCCATGTCTTCGAGCCTCCTCCATCAGGGAGCGTGCCTGCTCGAGTTTTTCCTCCGGCACGAGGAGATCCACCAACCCTCCTTGGCCGAATATGACGGGATCAAACATCTTCGAAGCTCTTACAAGAACCTCGATTCCATTCTCTTCGAGGAATGACTTCAGAACGTTTGCGAGTGAAACGTTGACACCCTCAACAAGCACCTTCCACAAATTATCACCCTCAGTTGTATAATCTTTCAGTGATGATTCTAACATATTGGAGGGAGAATATGAAAGCTATAGGTGTTCTGACGAGCGGTGGAGATTCACCTGGGATGAACGCAGCGATCAGGGCCGTCGTGAGGTATGGGGTCAGGAACAGTTTGAGAGTCTTTGGGATCGAGAGAGGCTACTGTGGCCTGATAGATGGAGCGATCAAGGAAATGAGTTTCGCTTCGGTTGCCGGAATTATGGAGAAGGGTGGAACCATACTCAGATCGAGCAGGTGTGGTGAATTTTTGACGAAAGAAGGCAGAGAGAAAGCCGCGAAGAACCTCGCCCAGTACGGAATAGATGGTCTGGTGGTCATAGGTGGTGAGGGAAGTCTCACAGGCTCGGTGGTCTTTCATAAAGAATTCGGTGTGCCCGTGGTGGGAATACCTGGAACGATAGACAACGACATCGCCTACACGGACATGTGTGTTGGAGTTGATACGTGCCTCAACACGGTGATCGATGCGATACAGAAACTCAAAGACACAGCAACTTCGCACGAGCGGGCGTTCATCGTTGAGGTCATGGGAAGAGAATCTGGATACATCGCGCTGATGTCTGCCATAGCCACAGGCTCGGAGGCTGCGATCATACCTGAGGTACCCGTGGATCTCGACCAACTCGCCGCAAGGTTGCTCGAAGAGAAAAAGAGGGGCAAACTGAACTGCATCGTTGTCGTGGCAGAGGGTGCGGGGAAAGCGGAGGACGTTGCACGGAAGATTTCCGCCAAGATAGGTTACGAGACGAGGATTTCGATACTCGGTCACATTCAGAGAGGTGGAAGTCCAACGGCTTTCGATCGACTCTTGGCGACACGGATGGGTGTCAGAGCAGTTCAAGCTTTGATTGATGGTGAGAAATGCGTGACGACGGTTCTCAGTGCTGGAAAGATCGATGTCTTGAGCACCGAAAAGATCTTGTCCGCTAAAAAGCAGCTCGACCTTTCTCTCTACGAGATGTGTATGATGTTGTCGTGAGGCATAAGTATGACGAAAACGAAAATTCTGTGCAGTCTGGGTCCGAAGAGTGAAGATCCCGTCACCATAAAACAGCTGTTGGATGCTGGTGTGAGTGCTTTCAGGTTGAGCGCGACACACTACGAGCTCAACAAGCTCATCCAATTGATCGGGTTGCTGAATGAAATCAAAAGCGATTCTTCAAGAGCTTTTTCGATCATCGTCGATCTGCCTGGTTCCAAATTGCGAATCAAGCTACCTTCGAACTTGGAATCCATGGAACTCACAGAGGGTGAGACTGTCCTTCTGGCAGAGAACGAACTTCAGGCGAGCAAGAAACAGATCTTTCTGAACGAACCGATGGTGATAAAGCAGCTCGGCAAAGCCGATGAAGTGCTTTTGGACGATGGAAAAGCACTGCTGAGAGTCATCAAGAAGCAGGAAAGGTACGTTGAATGCGTTGTGGAGAGGGGCGCAACGATCAAGAAAAATGCTGGAGTGAACCTACCCACGATCAAGCTCTCCATTCCTTCTTTCACCGACAGGGACAAGAATATAATCGAAACAACGGCGAATCTGTCGGTGGATTATTATTGTCTTTCGTTCGTCCGATCCCCGAAGGATGTACAGGAAGCCAGGGACTTTCTCGATTCGCTCGAACTGAAGTCCGGGATCCTGGCGAAGATAGAAACCAAGGAGGCACTCGATCACTTCGAACAGATATGCAGCTTGAGCGATGGCATCATAGTCGCAAGGGGTGATCTCGCGGTAGAAACCTCTCTCGAGGAACTGGCGGTCCTTCAAAAGATGCTGATCATGAGGGCCTCAAAGTTCAAAATACCGATCATCGTCGCCACCCAGTTACTCGAGTCGATGGTTCAGAAAGACCATCCGACACGCACTGAGGTCACAGACGCAGCGAACGCCATCCTCGATGGAGCCGACGCACTACTGCTGACGGTCGAAACGGCGATAGGTGAAAGACCGGTTCTGGTGGTTGAAACCATGAAGAAGATCGTACAGAGCGTTGAACAGCACTTGGACGAACTTGGAATGTGGTTCAATGTCAGACGAAAAGAATCGTCAGCTGACTCTTCGGACGCCATTGCGAAGAGCTCCTACGAGATCGCCAGAGAAACTCGCGCAAAGCTCATCATAGCCTCCACCGCCTCGGGCAGTACCGCGCGACGTGTATCCTACTTCAGGCCGAACTGCCCTATTCTGGCGACGACACCGAGAGAACACACGTATTACCAATTGCCTATTGTTTGGGGTGTCGTACCCGTACTCGTGCCCGAGGTGTACTCGGTTGACATCATGCTGCACGTGGCGATCGAAAAAGCGAAGACGCTGGGCTATGTGAGGTCCTCCGACACGGTCGTGATCACGCTCGGAACCCCTTGCGGTGTCGTGGGAACCACGAACATGTTGAAGATCCACATCGTCGAGTGAAGCAAAGATCGATCTCAAGATAGTGTCTTGTATCGTGCCAGTTCGTTCGCGACGTCACACGCGAGGGA
>JAPYWY010000171.1 GCA_028276125.1 Pseudothermotoga sp. | reverse complement strand
GAAGAGCACGGTCTCTTGCGAACCAACGTCCCACTCGTACAGAAGCGCATGCTCGTTGATCTTGCTCACTCTCAATCGCGAGTGAGTCAAGGGGAAGGCTTCTTCGAGAAATCTTTCAAGCTTGGAAAACTCCTCCCAGTTACCCGCAACCGTTCGAAATTTGATCGACTCTGAAAGTCTTTGGATCTCGCCCATCTCTCTGCGCCTCCTTCAGAATGGACCATAGTTAGTCCAGACCGCTATCAAGATGAAGCCACAAGTGATCAGAAACACAAGAAGTTGAAGCAGAATGGTCTTCTTGAACCAGCGAACATAGCTGTAGCCCGCAAGGGAAAGCGAGATGAGAAGGACTGGGTTGGTGGGAAAGATCATGTTAGAAAAACCATCTCCAAAGGTCCAAGCAAGCACCATCGTCTGTCGAGAGAGTCCAGAAAGTTGTGTGAGAGGCACCAAAAGTGGAATCAACAAGAACGCCTTCGCGGAAGCCGACGGAATGAAGAAGTTGAGCGCTAAGACGAAAAGATAGATCGTCATGGCCACACCGATCTGTCCACGACCTTCAAGAAGCTGCACCGCCCCTTTGAGTATCGTGTCCAAAACCATTCCTTGTTCGACGATGTGTTTCACGCTCGCGGCCAAGAGTACGAGTATCGTGGAAGGCAGAATGGTCAAAAGACCACCCAGAAAGACCTTGAAGGTCCTCGAGAGCCCAAATTTCGCCGCAAGCCCACACAAGATACCCATGAAGAAGTAGATCAAGACCATCAAGATCACCAAATACTCTTGAATTGGCTTGATGAAGAAAGACAGCACTATGAGAGAAAACATCAAGATGAGAGAAACCAGAAACACTCGGTAAGGTCCCTTCGAACCTTCTCGAGAGACGTTCGAGCTGATCTGAACCGATCGTCCACCCCTTTCGACTTTCTTCGCGTGTGACAACAAAAAAAGAACGAGTATCACGTAAACCACGCCAAAAACGATCAGCCTCAGCCAAAGACCAGAGAAGATCGGTAAACCTGCAAGACTCTGTGCCAACAACACCGTGAAAGGATTGAACGTCGCACTGGCAAAACCAAACCCCGCCGCGAGGCTGCTCATACCCAGCCCCGTGAACTCGTCCCAGCCCAGTTGCAAAGCCAGCTGAACAACTATCGGAACGAACGGCACCACTTCTTCGAAAAGTCCAAGTGCCGATCCAAGCACCATGAAGGAGAAAGTCGTGAGCAAGAGCAAAGAGTTCTTTCTGCTCGCGTACCTCAAAACGAGAAGATCTATCACATGCTTCAGCGCGCCACTTTCGTGCAGGATCGTGAAACTTCCACCGACTATCAAAAGTAAAAGGATGAGAACCGAGATTCTCAACCCGTCTGGACCGAACAGAACCTCGATTGGAGCGCTGAACCATCTGTAGATTGGTAGTCTCTTTACTTCAACTGTTCTGAAAGATTCGAAGTCAACCACCATTCTACCATCCACGATGCGCCTTTCGAATCTACCCATGGGAAGAATGCGCGTGAGAAGACCACTCAGAAGAGCCAGAGAGAGGAGCATCAAGAAGGAAGAAACGAAAATCTTCTTTTGAAACGAAAACGCCTTCTGATTCATGCTACATCCCCCACAGCAATTTGTCTCAGTAATCGCTTTTCTTGCAATATTATAATGTTTCCCGCACGGACTGTGCTTTGATGGACAAAGGTACCGTACAAGAACGACGATCTTTGTTGAATCACAGAGAGAAGACCTATCTTGAGAGCGTCTGGACAGTCGAACTGAGTGAGGAGTGATGGCAAAACAAAAAGCCCCATCTCTGGGGCTGTGGTTTTCATTATCAACTTTTCATTCCCTCGTTTCGTTCTCATCGTGCCGCATTTCTATCTTCATAAACCTCTCTTCTTCACTTCGTACCAGCGAGAAATCTTTCTCAGCTCGGGAGCACTTCAATCCTTATTGATGTCTTTTGGTCACGACGAAATCAACTTTTTAGACTTACACCAATGTACACAGCTACCGTCCGGACGGTTGAGTTTCTTTTGGAGCGCTCCCATTAAGATATATACGAACCTGCATGTTCAACCACAGGTAACGAAACAGGTACGAAGACATGAAGTACAAGACGAAAGTGTATTAATCTAACATTCGACATCGTCGACAGACTCGACAATCGCTGGACAGACTCGACAGCTCATCTGATCTGAAAGAGCGAATCCATGTCTACGTGTTTGAACTTGCCTGACAACCGGTAAACTCCGTTCCTCAAAAGCAAGATTTTCTTCTGAACCAGTTGCTCGATTATCGAATACGCAGTTGTACGTTTGATACCACTCTTTTGTAGCTCAAACACCAAATCTTCCTTCGAGCCTGTGAAATCTGTGAGTGCTCTCAACGCTTTTCTCTGATTCTCTGTCAAGGTGAGTTGGTGAGCGAAATACTCACCGACCAACTTTTCTATGGTTCTGACGATGTGTTCTTTCGATATTCTTTTCTCTCCAACGTTCTCGAAGACCGTTTTGTTCAGTATCCATATCGCATCCCTTGGATTGCCGTCGGCAAAATCACTCGCGATCTCCAGAACTTCCTGCGACACAAGTTCCAAATGCTCATGAATCCTTCTGATCAGTAACTCTTTTATATCGCTTTTGCTGAGGGGCTCCAAGAACACGATGTCTTTGAAGATGTTTTCAAGGTTCCCCGCCTCGTTCCATCTCATCCTATCGGCACTGTATTCTCTGTAAATGGAGTACGGCAGAGCCAGGATCACGACGAGATTCTCAAAAAGAATCTGGGACTTGATCGCATCCAGTGTTCTCAAAACGTCCTCCTTCTTCTCTTTATCGAGCTCATCGATGAGCAAGATCAGCTTTCGCTTCAGCTGTACAGTTTTTTCTATCAGCTCTGCAAGCTTTTCCCTCGCGGCAAAGAAATTGAACCTGGGTAGCTGGCTCTTCTGAAAGTTCACACTTGCGCTCGCGACCATTGACACTCCGAGCACGAAACCCCTAACGCTCGCGACTTCTTCGGTGATCCATTCTCTGATCTGCCTCGCTTCCTTCGCGATTTCCCCTTCCACTTCGAGTGCCCTGGCTAAGTTGTAGATCAGATCGTACAGTATGCTGTCAACGGACTCTCGCAGAGTGATGTTGATCTTTTTCACGCATGCATCTTTCGCTTCTACAAAGTTTAGAACCGTTGTCTTTCCAACACCCGTCTCACCCGCAACGCCGTAAACGCCGTAGCTTTGAAACTCTGCGAACCTGTTGAGGATCTGGATCTCCTTTTCACGATCGACAAGCAGGTTTCTGCTCTCAAGGTCCAAAGGCTTATCCACAAGATGCTTCACCAAATTTCTCAGCGACACACCACATCACCTGAGTGTAGTATAACACGAAAGTGTATTAATCTAACATTCGACATCGTCGACAGACTCGACAATCGTTGGACAGACTCGACACGGGATGAACCCTCACTTGCTCTCGCCCAATATCTTCTCGATCTGTTCTATCGTGGGTACTCCTTCGAAGACCTTCTTGCCGTTGTACACCCAAGTCACCTTTCCACCTTTGACCTTGTACTTGAACGCCTGGAAGGTGAACAGAGGGTTCCTCGGATCCACCGTCTCGACCTCGACGTCTGGATACTTTTCTCTGATGTACTTCAACACCTCACTGAGTTTTGCTGGATCGTCAAAGAAGGAAGGAGCCTTGAAATCCTTTATCTCCTTCAGATCCAGCGGGGTACAACTGACCAAACTCGACGCCTGTTCCACAAAGACTATCAATCGTTTCTTGAAACCCTTTTCAGCCACACAGATCCCTCCCAATCTTTTAATGATACCATTCTTTAATATCTTACCACACAGCGAAACAGTGGTACAATGATTTCACCAAGGGGGGAGTTCCATGCGAAGAACGCTGAGCCTTTTCATCGCTTTTTTCCTCTGCGTCCTGTTCGCCGCTCAACTTCAACTGACACATCACGAAATCTGGTCGCCAGGCGAGTTGTGGAACGCACTCTGGTGTTCTGTGACTGTGAAAGACAGCTCAGGGAACTTTGTCGGGAATCTCAAGCTCGAAGATTTCAAAATAACAGAAAGAGCCTATGGAAGAAATGGGGAATTGCTTGGAGAAAAGCCAGCCAGTTTCGAAGACCATGCGAGTTACAAGTTTGAAGGAAAGGGCTTTTGGGAAAAGTCCATCAACTCGGACAAGCTCGATATCGCCTTCTTCATCGACGAAACTGGTTCGATGGGAAAGCGCATCGATTCGATCAAAGAACAGCTGAGGAATTTCGTGAACAGGCTGATCGAAACCGGTACAGACTT
>JAPYWY010000170.1 GCA_028276125.1 Pseudothermotoga sp. | reverse complement strand
CGAAGATCCGAAACTGAGGCAGGCGTTCAAGGAGAAATATGGCAGGGAACTGACTCTGCCAGTCACGTGGGAAGAGGTCAAAGAAATAGCTGAATTCTTCACGAAGAAGTTCAACAAGAACTCCCCAACCGAGTATGGAATCGCGCTCATGTTCCCAAGAACACACACTCTGTTCTACATGTACCTGCTGTTCTTCGGTGAGTACAGGAATGCCCCACTCGGTATCATGAAACACGGAACGGCAGACCTTGAATACGGTGAATACTTCACGGCGGATCGCAAGCCCGCGTTCAACAGCGAGGAAGGTTTGAAGGCTCTCGAAATGATGAAAAAGCTCATGCCTTACAGTCCAGACCCACTCGGATCGGATTATGGTGAAACGATCGAGTACTTCAACCAAGGCCTCGTTGCGATGGTACCACAGTGGACGGGTCCTTACTTGATATTCAAATCGACGGTTGGAGCTGCCAAAGTTGGTATCATACCGATGCCGGGAAGGTCCGTGAGCGGTCAGTGGGCGCTTGCCATCAACAAGTTCATACCTGAGGACAAGAAGGTCGCAGCGTTCAAGTTCATAACCTTCGCAACGAGCAAATGGGCGGACAAGCAGAAGTTCCTCAGGTTCGCTGTTGCGCCTGCGAGGATGTCGACGCTCAAAGATCCAGAAGTCAGAGCAGCTGACCCAAGGGTTCCAGCGCTGGAAGTCACCTACGTATCTCAGACTCACAGACCAAGAATTCCCGAGGAACCAAGACTAGAAGACATAACGGTCGAAACGTTCTCAAAGATACTCGCAGGGACCTTGCCACTCTCGATGGATACCTTGAACGATTTGGCAAAGAAGTGGCAGGAAGTACTCGGGAAGTGAAGGGGGTGAAGAGGGGGCGCTGAGCCCCCTCGTTTGTAATGAAGAACAGGTTGGTCCCTTGGTTGATGGTTCTACCAGTCTTAGTCCTTTTTCTTTCTATGACGATTTATCCTTTCGCCTTCATGATATGGTCCTCTTTCAGACAGTACGATCTTTCCAAGGGCGCAGAGACACGTTTCATAGGTCTTGCCAACTACTTTGAGATATTTTCTGATCGTACGGCAATTGAATCCTTCAAGTTCACAGCCAAGCTCTTGGCCATCGCTGTCCCGATCGAGCTCATGCTAGGAATAGGTGTGGCGTTTCTGATCAGGGGTGTGCGAGGCGAGAAAATCATACGTTCTTCCCTGTTGGTACCTATGATGGTTCCCGCCGCAGTTTCAGGTGTGGCCTGGAAAATGCTCTACAACTACGCGTTTGGCCCTGTGAATTGGTTCCTCTCATTGTTCGGGGTTTCGAAGATATCTTGGCTGGGTGACATGAACTACGCTCAACTTGGGATCATCCTCATCGATGTGTGGCAGTGGACACCCTTTGTATTTCTCATGATCTACGCGGGTCTTCAGTCCATACCTCAGGATTTGATAGACGCAGCGAGGGTTGACGGCGCCGATTGGGGAAGGGTCTTTCTCCATGTGGAATTTCCGCTGCTTCGACCTCTGATCCTCGTAGCGCTCGTGCTGAGAATCATCGATTGTCTCAAGACCTTCGACATTGTCTTCATGACAACCTGGGGTGGACCCGGAGCCGCGACGCACACGTACAGCTTCTACATCTACAAAGTTGGCATTTCGTTCGGCTGGAACATCGGATATGCTTCTGCCCTCAGTGTTTTACTCTTGTTGGTGAGCATGTTGCTCGTGAACGTCGTGTTCAGATTGGTGAGAATGAGGCAGCAACTCGGCTTCGGGGGTGAAGAGAGATGAGAACAATCTTGAGAGTTTTGAGATACATCTTGATCCTCGTCTGCCTGATATTCTTTCTTTTCCCCGTCTATTGGCTCGTGATAACTGCGTTCAAGCCATCGAACGAATGGTTCACGTGGCCACCAAGGTTCTGGTCCACTCAACTGACGCTCTCAAATTTCCTCGGAGCCAAGGAAACCGAGGTGTTCGGTGGTACCACCGGCTCGATAGAGAACATCTTTCCATATTTGAGAAACAGCATCATCGTCGGTATATCTGTCTCGCTGATTGCGACGATCATAAGTGCCTCAGCTGCTTACGCGATAGCGAGGTACAAAGTTGGTGGTGCCTTCTTGGCGGAATGGATCATTTCCATCAGGATGCTTCCCCCCATCGTCTCCGCCGTGCCTTTGTACGTCATCTTCTCACGGTTGAGACTCATCAACACCTGGTGGGCATTGATACTATCGCATCTCGTCATCGTGGTTCCGTTGGGAGTTTGGTTGCTCATCAGTTTCTTCAGGGAGATCCCCAGAGAAATAGACGAGGCAGCCTACGTGGATGGTGCGAGCACGTTCCAGACTTTTTTCTACGTGATCTTTCCTTTGAGCGCGCCAGGTTTGGCTGCCGTGGCGGTGCTCTCGCTGATCCAGAGCTGGGGTGAATTCCTCCTCGCACTGGTGCTGACGAACGATGCGAGGGCGCAGACGTTGCCGATATTCCTGGGTAGGTACATCACTGGTTGGCGTGTTGCCTGGGGTCCGCTCTCGGCGGCAGGAATAGTCACCATGTTGCCGGTCGTAGTTTTCGCCATCTTGGCACAGAGATATCTGATAAGAGGTCTCACGTTCGGAGCGGTCAAAGGTTGATAAGAGTGTGAAGCGAAGGTGGTGTGATTCTTTGTACAGCGTGTTTGTCGATCCTGACAGGTTGACGAAAACAGTGAGTAAATACATATACGGTCACTTCATTGAGCATCTGGGTAGGTGCATCTACGGTGGCATCTACGAGGAAGGCTCTTCGCTTTCGGATGAGCGTGGCTTCAGAAAAGATGTGATGGAGGCAGTGAAGAAACTCAAGGTCCCGATACTCAGATGGCCTGGTGGGAACTTCGCTTCAAACTATCATTGGGAAGATGGAATAGGTCCGAAGGATCAAAGGCCTGCGAGGTTCGATCTTGCTTGGCGGAGAGTGGAAACGAACAGGTTCGGCACGGACGAATACATCGAATATTGTAGAGAGATAGGCGCAGAGCCGTACATCTGCGTGAACTTGGGTACAGGGACGCTGGATGAGGCGTTACATTGGCTCGAGTACTGCAACGGTGAAGGGAAGACCTACTACGCGAATCTCAGAAGGAAATATGGATGTGCGGAACCGTACGGTGTGAAATTCTGGGGTATCGGGAACGAGATGTACGGTGAATGGCAAGTGAACCACATGAACGCCAATGAGTACGCCAAGACTGCGAAGGAGTACGCTAGGTGGATGAAAGTCCTCGATCCTTCCTTAAAGACTGTCGCAGTGGGGTGCGACGATCCAGAATGGAACCTGAAGGTCCTCAACGTCGCGGGAGCTCACATCGACTACCTTTCCTACCATTTCTACACGGGTTCAGAGGATTACTATGAAACAGTCTCCACGGTCTATCTCCTCAAAGAGAGATTGTTGGGTCTGAAGAAGTTGATCGACATGTCTCGTGCTTCACAGAACAAGCAGATAAAGATCGCCTTGGACGAATGGAACGTTTGGTACAGGGTCACGGAAGACGGACTCGAAGAACCGTACGAACTGAAAGACGGACTCTTCGCGTGTGGCGTGCTGATCACTCTGCAGAAGATGAGCGACATCGTTCCGATAGCAAATCTGGCGCAATTGGTGAATGCGCTCGGCGCTATACACACGGAGAGCGATGGTCTGTACTTGACACCAGTGTACAAAGCGTTTGAACTGTTGGCGAACCATTCTGGACAGAACTTGGTTGAAACGCACATCGAAACCGAGACCTACGACATAGATGGGAGAATGTTCTTCACGAAAACGCCGTTCAAACTTAGAGATGTACCTTACATGGATGCCTCAGCAACGGTGAGTGCGGACGGTAAGAAGTTGTATTTGGCTGTGGTGAATTACAAGAAAGAAGATGCGGTAAAAGTCTCGATCACGATCAAAGGTATGGGTGAGAAAATCGCATGCGCTCACGTGTTGAGCGGACCAGACATACACGCACGCAACTCGATGGATCATCCAAACGTGGTCGACATCGTGTGTGAACAAATCAACGTTGCCTCGCAATTCATTCACGTGTTCAAACCTTTCTCATGCACAGTGATTGAAATTGAACGAAACTGAAGAAAGAAGAGGTGAATCATTGTGTACGAAGAAATAAGGAAAGACCTTCACGAGGCGCACCTGACGCTCGAGAAGTACGGCTTGGTGGCTTACACGAGTGGAAACGTGAGTGTGAGGGTGAAGGAGCACGTGATCATCAAGCCTTCGGGAGTACCTTATTCGCTCTTGAGGCCAGAAGATTACGTCGTCGTTGATCTAGACGGAAACA
>JAPYWY010000169.1 GCA_028276125.1 Pseudothermotoga sp. | reverse complement strand
TTTGGAATGGTACGAGAACGAACCCATCGCTGTCGCTCTGTACGCGAACAACGTCAAGGTCCTCAGCCACACGAAGAAGTACCACAGGCCGAGGGGATTCTTCTGCGCCATAGGCAAGTGCTCGTCGTGCCTCATGAAGGTCGATGGTTTACCGAACGTGAGGACCTGCATCACACCGCTCAAGGAAGGCATGAGGATCGAAACACAGGACGGTTTGGGAAGATTCTCTGAAGGTTCACCCCTCGTGTTGGGAGAGCCTCAAGGATCGTCCAACCTCGAAGCCGAGGTTCTGATCATCGGAGGCGGTCCAGCGGGCCTTTCTGCCTGTCTCGAGGCGCTGCGATGGGGTTGTAAGGTCACGCTCGTCGACGAATCGCTCCGTCTCGGTGGTCAACTCATAAAGCAGACTCACAAGTTCTTCGGTTCATCTGTTGACTTCGCAGGTGTTCGAGGAATAAAGATAGCAGAGATACTCCAAGAACAACTGAGTCCGTACATTGGTTCAGGTCAACTCACGGTGTTTTCGAACACATCCGCGGTGGCTTACTATCCGGAGGAAAACGTGGTTCTTTGTGAGCAGGGTGAGAAGAGACTCTTCATGATCCAGCCAGAGGCCATCATCGTTTGCACGGGGGCGATGGAAAAGCTGATTCCGTTCGTGAACAACGATCTACCGGGTGTCTACGGTGCGGGAGCTGTACAGACGCTCATGAACGTCTACGGAGTTCTTCCGGGAAAGAAAGTTCTCATGGTTGGAGCGGGAAACATCGGTCTGATCGTTTCTTACCAACTGCTCCAGGCTGGGGCCGAGGTGGCGGCGATCGTCGAATTGGCACCGAGCGTCGGAGGCTACTGGGTACACGCTGCCAAGGTACGTCGCCTCGGTGTTCCGATACTGCTCAGACACACGGTGAAAAAAGTGGTTGGAGAAAGCTGCGTCGAAGGCGCAATAATACAGCGAGTCGATGAGAAAGGCGAGCTCGTCGGCGAAGAGAAGTTCATCGACTGTGACACTGTTTGCCTCGCCGTAGGTTTATCTCCAACGGTGGAACTCTTCTGGCAGGCGGGTTGCGAGATGGCTTACGTGGGTGATCTTGGCGGTTTCGTTCCAAAGAGGGATCACACGTTGAGGACCACGAACCCCAGATTTTGGGTCGCCGGTGATGTTGCTGGCATAGAGGAAGCCACCACCGCGATGCTCGAAGGAAGCATAGCGGGATTGTCCGTCAGCAGGGCTTTGAACAGGGTGGATGAATCCAGCTTCGAGAGCAGGCTCGAAGGTTACTGGAACAAGTTGAACGAGCTTCGAATGGGTGAAACGTCCTACAGGGTGAGGAAGGGTTTGAGTCAGGTTTTCATCGAAGGTTCTCTGCCACTGTTTCAGTTGGTTGGTGACAGTCCGTCGGAAGATCGACTCCAGGATGAGCAGTTTAGATCGGGTGTGCTGAGTGAGAACATGGTTGAAACCGTCACACCACCCGTGGAACTTTGGAAGAAAAAGAAGAATGGTCTAGTGATAATAGAGTGTCCTCAGAAAATTCCGTGCGATCCGTGTCATGCCAGTTGTCCCACGGGTGCGATACTGCCTTTCGAAAACATCAACGATATACCGAAGATAGATTATTCCAAGTGCACCGGCTGTGCGATGTGTGTTGCCGCATGCCCGGGCCTTGCCTGTTTCGTTGCGGACATATCCGCCGAGCAGGCGATTCTGAAGTTGCCCTACGAGATGTTGCCAAAACCTCAGGTGGGAAACGACGTGGTCTGTCTCGACAGATGCGGCAAGGTGGTTGCACGCTCGAAGATCGTCAAGGTCCAAGAACCGAGGAAGGACAAAACCTACGTCGTCCACGTGGTTGTTCCAAAGGATCTGGTGATGCACGTCAGGGCGGTGAGGGTGATAGATCGTGAATGAGAAGATTTTCGTTTGTCGGTGTGAAGAAGTAACGCTCGAAGAAGTTAGAAGATACATCCAGATGGGCTTCACAACCTTCAACGAGCTCAAGAGACTTTTGAGGATCGGGATGGGACCGTGCCAAGGTCGGGGCTGTAGAGAGATCGTGCTCAGGGAGTTATCCAAAGCCAAGGGTATTTCGATTTCTCAACTGAGTCCAGGTACCTTCAGACCTCCTTCAAAACCAATCCTTTCAAGCTTGATAGCGAACGTCGAATCGAAAGAAAAACGTCGTTGATGGGTTGGATAGTCAGAAACTCAAAGGTGAAGAAACGAAGATGAAACACACACCGTCTCATGTGAGGTTATAATCTGTTTTCAGAAAACGGGGTGAACGGTGTGCTGGCTGTAACGAGCACGATTTTGGATCACGCTCTGAATAGATGTGAAGATAGTCCGAAAGGGGCTTCAAAAGCCCCTTTTATTTTAAAAAGAGTGAAATTTGAGGGGCCGAAAGGCCCCTTTATTTTTGCTCCATCGGAGGTGATGGCATGAGGCATTTGCTTGACATCAAGGATCTAAGCAGGAAAGAGATTGAGACCATACTCGAGCGCGCCATGTGGTACAAGTCGCTGAAGGCTTATCCGAAAACGCTCGAAGGCAAATTCGTGCTCACCGCCTTCTTCGAACCTTCCACGAGGACGAAGGTCTCTTTCCAGAAGGCCGCGATGAACCTCGGAGCCAACGTCATCGACTTTGCGCCTGAAAGTTCCTCCCTCTTGAAGGGTGAGACCGACCTCGACACGATCTTGACACTGAACATGATGGACTTCGACTGTTTGGTGGTTCGCATTCGAAGAAACGGTGCGCCGAAGGAGTTCTCGAAGTACGTGAAAATGCCTGTGGTGAACGCGGGTGACGGCACGAACGAACATCCCACCCAAGCTCTCTTGGACGCCATGACGATGGTTGAACATTTCAACACACTCAAACTCACGGTTGCCATCGTGGGCGACATCGTCCATTCGCGCGTAGCCAGATCTTTAACGGAGATTCTCAACAAGTTCGGAGCGGAAGTGAGAATGGTTGGACCTAAAGGTTTTGTACCGGAGAGTTTCGAAGGCGTGAGCTTGATAACGAACGATCTGGAAGAAGCCATACACGACGTCGACGTCATCTACGCGCTGAGGATTCAAAAAGAAAGACTTGAGGAAAGTTATCCAAACGTCGACGATTTCTTCCGCACGATGCAGATCAACTCGAAAACGATAGAACTTGCACCAAAGCACGCCGTTTTGATGCACCCGGGACCCTTCAACAGGAACGTCGAAGTTTCGGACGATGTGGTCTATTCTGAGAGATCCAAGATCCTCGAACAGGTGAAAAACGGTGTTTTCGTCAGAATGGCCGTTTTGGAGTACGCCATGGGAGTGATCGAGGTTGAGAGCGTACGATCCATGGAAACATCGTTGGTTGGACGTTGAGATCGATCTGCCAGAGCCCACAGAAGCGCTCGTAGCTTGTCCAACCTTCTTCGACATGCACACGCACGTGAGGTTGAACGGCCAAGAAGATTACGATTCACTCGAAAGGGCCGCGATTGCGGGTGGCTTCGGTGCGGTCTTGATTCAACCCAACACCAAGCCAGAGCTTTTCAACTTGGATGTTTTGAACTTTCACATTCAACTCGCCAAGGACAAGATCGTCGATTTCTACTGGTCCGTCTCTCTGTTCGGTGAACTCGAACCAGACGGAAAAGGAACGTTGTGCTATTCCAACGACGGTATCGAGTATGATACACTGAAGATCTTGAACGCTTTCAGGAGAAAAAAACCACATCTTGTGTTGGACCACAGTCAGATGCACGAATTTGGAGGTTTGTTCTACGAACCTACACCGATCGACACTCCAAAAAGACCGATCTGCAGCGAAGCCATATCCATCTTTCGCAACGTGATGATCGGTCTCGAACATGGTTTTGATAGGTTCCACATCCAGCACGTTTCAACAAGACTTTCGATCGAAACGATATTGCATCTTCGAAAGTATGCCAAAGTGAGCTGTGAAGTAACACCGCATCATCTCTTCTTCACCATGAACGATGTGAAGAACACGAATTTCAAGATCAATCCTCCGCTGGGCACAGAGCGAGATAGAGAAGCGCTTCTCGAGGCCGTGGAGAAAGGTTTGGTCGACGTTTTCGCAACAGATCATGCGCCACATCCAGAAAAACCGAACGATTTCGAAAAGGCGCCGTTTGGAACCAGCGGTATCGAAGTGGCGTTCAGCGCCTTCTACACCGTCACGAATAAGTTGGAAACAACGATAGAGAAACTCACCGTGGCACCTCGGAAGATCCTTGGAATCGAAGGCTCTTTCGATCTGGACAACGTGATCGTGATCGATCCGAACGCCCAATGGACAGTCGATGCGAAGAAGCTTCACAGTAAGGGAAAGAACTGCGTCTT
>JAPYWY010000168.1 GCA_028276125.1 Pseudothermotoga sp. | reverse complement strand
ATAGAGAGCCTCTTCGCAAGCTCCTCGATGGGTAGCAGGCGAACCTGGTTAGAGCCTGCCATCAATGGTTCCTCCCTTCACAGGCGCCATTTTTCCTCGGGAACATACTGTTTGGCCAACCTATCGAGCACCCCGTTGACGAACTTACCACTGTTGTCTGTCCCGTACCTCTTGGCCAGTTCTATCGCTTCGTCGAGCGTCACCTGTACGGGCACATCTGGCTCGTACAGCAACTCGTAAGTTCCCAATCGCAAAACACATTTGTCCACGGACGACAATCTCTCCAGAGTCCAGTTCTCTAAGCACGAAGATATCTTTTCATCTATACAGTCGATGTGATCGTATATGCCCCGCACGTACCTCTCAACATCTTTACGAACTGAGTCTGACTTTTCTTTACTGAGAACTTCCTGAAGAACCGTATCGACAAGATCTTTTCGGAACTCGTTTTGGAATATGACTTTGAAGACTAAGTCCCTCATCCTGCTGCGACGCGCCATCTTGGTTTCACTCCTTCGTCTCTTCCTCCCCTTGTTCTGTTACGCCCGATTCCTCAACGTCCTCGATCGTTACGTTCACAGAAACCACCTGCTGATCCGTCATCCTTTCGATGTCGAGCTTCACCTGCTCCATTAGCTTTCGTCCTATTTCAATCAGAGGCTTCCCAAAGGGTACAGTGATCTTCATAGAAACTATGATGTTGTCTTCAGGCGTTCGGTCTACGTCGATGGACTTCTTGAGCCTTTTCTGCTTCTTTTCATCATCGATCTCCAGCACGGAACAAGCACTCCTGAAAGCGATCTCTCTTATAGCGTTGTCGGATATGTCGATCGTTCCAAAACCTTTCTCCATGTTGCTCACCCCTTCAAGCTCTCTCTATGTACTCGCCGGTCCTCGTGTCGACCTTGATCAACTCGTCTTTCTCGACGAAGAACGGTACGGTGATACGCAGACCGGTCTCGAGAAGCGCTGGTTTTCCTCCGCCAGCGACAGTGTCACCCTTGAAACTTGGTTCTGTCTCAACGACCTTGAGCACTACAACGTTGGGAAGCTGGATCCCTATCGGACTCTCATCGAGCATCAGAATGTCCACCTCAAGGTTTTCCGTCAGATACCACTTCGCATCTCCGATCTCTTCCTCACTGAACGCAACTTGCTCGTAATCGTCCAGAGACATGAAGTAGTAATGATCTCCGTCGTTGTACAGGTACTGAGCCTTCTTGAACGACAGTTCCGCTTCAGCCACCCTGTCACCACTGCTGAACGTAACATCTCTCACGAGGCCAGTCCGAACGTTTTTCAGCTTCGTCCTGACGAGCCCTCGACCCATCGCCATGTGGTGCTTGTTCACGTCGACCACCCTGTAGGGCTCTCCTTCGTACATGATCACGATACCTTTTCTCAGGTCAGTGACTTCTATCAATGCTTCCACCTCCGTTCACAGAACTTGAAGCTTTCTTTCCAGATGGGTGAGTCTTTCCAAGTGGTCTTCGCGGATCACGACATCCTCTTCTATTCTAACACCGAATTTACCTTCGATGTAGATCCCCGGCTCGATTGTCACCACGGCACCGACAGGTAGCATCGATTCGTTGCTCTGGTTCACCCTCGGTGCCTCGTGAACCTCCAACCCCAGACCGTGACCAAGGCCGTGACCGAAGTACTCACCGAAACCGCTGTTTGCTATGTGTGCGCGCGCTATAAAATCCAGTTCCTTTCCACTCACACGAGCTGAACCCTTCTCGAGCGCTAAGGATTGTGCTTCAAAGACCGTGTTGTATATCCTCACGAACTCTTCATCAGGTTTCCCAAGATAGAACGTCCTGGTTATGTCCGCACAGTAACCGTTGAACTTCGCCCCGAAGTCGAAGAGCACCGGCTCGTTCATCCTCAGTTTCCGTTCCGAGGCTCTGCCATGCGGCAAAGCCGTTCTCGGTCCTGATATGACGATCGTTTCAAACGCGATCCCATCGGCTCCGAGAGTCTTCATTCGATACTCCAATTCGGCGGCGATGTCCTTCTCCGCCACGCCATCTTTGACGAAGGGCAGAACTTTGAGCAGCGCTTCTTCGCTTATGTGAATCGCCTTCTTGATGAACTCTATCTCCTGAGGCTCTTTGATCATGCGCATCTGTTCAACGATGTGATCGATGGGTTTGTAGAGGGCTTGGTACTTTTCAGATAGCTTCAGGTACATCTCGTGGCTTATTCGAGAAAACTCCAGTCCAACTACCTTAGGTTTGATCGTTTCAAGTACACCAACGACGGTGTCATAAATGTTCGTTCCGCGATGTTCGACCAGTGCGAACTTGGTCTGTTGCTTGGCCTGTTCGAAATACCTCGAATCTGTGATTATGAACTGAGAGTCCTTCGTGATGACGAGAAAACTGAGTGAACCAGTGAACCCCGAAAGATACATCGTGGTTGGCCGAGATGAGTACTCCACGTTGCATATGAGCGCAGCATCGATGTTTTCCTTCTCCAAGGCGGCGACGAACTTCTTGATTCTCTCCATCCTTCGATCACCTCCATCGCTTCGATTGTACAATATTTCATGAGGTGGACGATTCAATGAACGAGCCTGCCAAGATCGTCGAGAAGATAGTGAAGCTGTTCCCCCGAGGAAGGTTTTCTTCCGATCCTTTCAGGATTCTCATCTGCACCATACTGAGCCAACGAACTCGGGACGAAAACACAGAGAGAGCTTGCGAAAAGCTCTTCGCTCGCTACAGAGATGTCTTTGAGCTCGCCAAAGCATCAGCGACCGATCTTTACGAGCTCATAAGAGAAAGCGGGATGTACAAACAGAAGGCTCAGAGGATCGTTGAGGTGGCGAAAATTCTTGTCGAAAAGTACAGCGGAAAGATCCCGAACAAACTGGAAGAACTTTTGAAACTACCCGGTGTAGGTAGAAAGACAGCGAATATAGTGTTGTACCAGGGCTTTGGTCAGCCGGCGATCGCCGTGGACACACACGTACACAGGATCTCGAACAGGCTTGGCCTCGTAAAAACTAAGCGACCTGATGAAACTGAAGAGCAACTCAAGAAAGTGATTCCGAAGCACCTGTGGGGACCTATGAACGGTTCCATGGTGGAGTTCGGGAGGCGCATCTGTCAGCCAATCAAACCAAAGTGCGAGGCTTGTCCTTTGAACAGCGAATGCGAGTACTTTTTGCAGAAAGAATGTTGAAAAGTAAAACAAGACAGCAGTATAATTAGATTAAACTTGGTTTAGGGGGCGATCAGATGAGAAGGTTTCTGGCGGCTTCTCTGGTTGTGCTGGCATTCGTGGCGGCATTCGGCCAGAAACAGACCATGGTTGTCTACGCCTACGGTTCTGAAATGATAACGCTCGATCCAAGCACCGAATTCTCCAACTCCATCATCGTGCTGAACAACGTCTACGAAACTCTGACACGCTATGTGGATGGGAAACTCGAACCGCTTCTCGCTACAGAATGGTCAGCGAACGAAGACGGCACAATGTGGACCTTCAAGCTCAGGAAGAACGTCAAGTTTCATGACGGCACTGAGCTCACATCCGAAGCTGTGAAGTTCTCCATCGAGAGGACCATCAGGCTTGCAGGTGGACCAGCCTACATTTGGGACAGCGTTCACGAAATCGAAACGCCAGATCCTTACACGGTCGTTTTCAAGCTCAAGTATCCTGCGAACATTCCGCTCATTGCTTCAGCTGGCTATGGGGCCTTCATATTCAGCCCGAAGGTGGCTCAGATCGGAGATGACGAGGCAGTCGCGAAATGGTTCAACGCTGGCAACGATGCAGGTACAGGTCCCTACACCATCAGCAAGTACGATCCCAAGACTCAGGTGGTCTTGAGAAAGTTTGATGGTTACTGGCGAGGTTGGACCGAAAGGAAGTTCGACATTGCCGTCATTCAAATCGTGCCAGATCCTTCTTTGAGGATGCAGATGGTCACCTCTGGCAAGATTCACATCACACGGGAATTGATCTACGATGATCTGAAAAAGTTGGAAAGCAACCCGAACGTTTACATAAATCAGAAACCGAGCTTTCAGGTACTGTATCTGTTCTTCAACACGAAGAAGTTTCCATTCAACAATCCAGATTTCAGAGCCGCTGTCGCTTATGCGATATCATACAAGGAGATCATCGATCACGTTCTGCTCGGTTACGGTCTGCAACCTTCAGGAATCATACCCAAGGGCATGTTCGGTTATGCGGATCATTTACCATTGCTCTCACAAGATTTGGAGAAAGCCAAACAGCTTCTGGCCAAATCAAACGTCGATCCAAAGAACGTGAAATTGGTGTTGACATATTTGCAGTCCAACGAGAGCGAGAAGAAAGCGTCTGAGCTCATCCGGGCCAGTTTGAAGAAACT
>JAPYWY010000167.1 GCA_028276125.1 Pseudothermotoga sp. | reverse complement strand
CCCGTTGAGGAAGGGCGGCTCGTTTTCCTGCGTCTCGAGATACCCGAAACTTCCCCTTCCGCTGGTAGAAAGCTGAAGGACATACCACTACCGCACAACTGTGTCATCGGTGCGATCATAAGGAACAACCTGGTTGTGATACCCCGAGGCGAGACGGAGCTCTTGGCCGAGGACAGGGTCATGGTGCTCTGCGAGCCGAATGTTCAGTCCCAAGTGATAAAGTTGCTCGTCGGTGAGTGATATGGGACCTTCTCTGAAAGAATATCGTGTTGTGTTCCACACTGTGGGTCGGCTCTTGAGATTCTTTTCTTTGATGTTGCTCGTCCCTCTCGTTTGGGTCTTCAGAGAAACAACAATTGGCCTCTGCTTTGTGTCCTTCGTGTTTCCCTCGCTTCTGTCCCTCGCGATCGGTTTGATCCTGAATCGTCTATCGAGAGACAGTAAAGAAGAAGTCATAACTGTCAGGGAAGGAGCTGTCATCGTAACTTTTTCTTGGGCAACGGTGATCGTGATCTCCGCGTTGCCTTACATGATCTACGGGCTTTTGAACTTCTCCCAAGCGATCTTTGAGGCAACGAGTGGATGGACGACGACCGGTCTAACGATGTTTCGAAACGTTGAGAGTCTACCCAAGCCAATCCTGTTCTGGAGAAGCCTCACCCAGTATCTCGGAGGAGCTGGTTTTGCCGTCATCATGATGAGCACGATCATAGGGCCAACGGGTTTGGGTTTTTACCAAGCTGAAGGCCGTGTGGACAACATCGCACCGAACATAAGACATTCCACCAGACTCATAATCACTTACTACCTTCTCTACGCTCTCTTCGGAACGATCGCCTTGAAACTCACAGGTTTGAGCCTGTTCGATGCGTTGAATCATTCCTTCACTGCGCTCGCTACGGGAGGATTCTCAACCAAGAACAACAGCATCGCATCTTTCAACAAATTATCGGTAGAGTTGATACTGATGTTTCTCATGTTCCTTGGAGCCACGGGGTTTGGAATCCACCACGCCTTCTGGAGCAGAGATTGGCACGCTTTGAAGAAGAACAGTGAGCCCAAACAGATGCTGATACTCATTTTCCTCGGCACGGTGAGTGTAGCTTTCGCTGGTGTTGGTAAGGCTTTTTCAACGATGCCGGATGCCTTCAGACACACGGTCTTCCAGATAGTTTCTGCCCTAACTGGAACCGGTTTTTCAACCGTTGATCTGAGATCATGGCTGGTTTTTCCAACAGGATTTTTCGTACTCATAGTCTTCATGTTGCTTGGAGGTTGCATGGACTCAACGTCCGGTGGCATAAAGCAGTATAGGCTGTCCGTACTCATCAAGACGTTCAAGATCTCACTCAAAAGGTTTTTGTTACCCAAGAGTTCCGTCGTGTACGTCGAGATATGGAAAGGTTCGGCAAAAAAGTACCTCGAACCGCAACTGATCAGAGAAGCATTCGTGACGAGCGCCGCGTACATCCTTTCTTACGTTCTGGGAACAGTCATCCTCACACTATTCGGTTATGCCTTAGAGGAAGCCATGTTCGAGTTTGCTTCCGCGCTTGCCGGTGTCGGGCTGTCGTGCGGGATCACGTCAGCGGATATGCCTCTCGGTGCGATGTGGACGCTCACCGTTGGAATGTTCATGGGAAGGCTTGAGTTTCTCGTGGTCGTGTACGCGCTCGCGAAGATCTTTTCGGACTTGTTCAAATCATTTTCGGAACAGGCTTGAGTTCATAGCATCTTTGAGGTACATCGGCCAACCTGCTGTGGGTGAACTGTTCAGCTTGTAAAGGAGTATTCTGTCTTCTGCCATCAAAGCAAGCAGACCCGACTCGGCCAGCTTCGCCTTGCCGGATATCGAAACCGGCAAAGACTCTTCCAAAAGAATCGAACCATCTCTTGCCGAGAGTAAGTACAGCTTCTCACCGGCGGCGATCAGACCAGCTTGTGTCGACAAAATGGTTCTCGCGGAGAGATTCTCTCTCAACCAGATCGTTTTATTGGAGAAATCCAGCGCACAAACGTTTCCTGAGGTGTCACAGAGATACAGAGTTTTGCCGTCGCTGACTGCCTGAAATAATCCCGTCTTCTCGAAAGATCGCGTCCATCTTGTTCTTCCATCTTTGATCTGGATACACCATACCGATTTCTGAGTGACGACAAAAACCAACTCATCCGTCACCACGATCTCTGCTGAGTTTGTAGACTCCGTGATGGATGACCAAACTTCTTTTCCAGAGAAATCCACAAGGTGCAGTATTCCAAGCCAATCCAGAACGAGTATCCCATAATCTTCATGCACTGCAGGTGGACAAACGAACCAACCTGTTAGGCGCACTTTGATCACACCTTCATTCCCTCTTGAATCAAATATGTACAGAGTTCCATCGTCGTCAACAGCGACAAAACCACGTGGGGTTTTCGAGGCGGCCAAAGAGATGTGTGAATCTGTGCTCATCCTGACTATTTTGTCAGTAACCACACATATGTTCTTATCCCAAGATCCCAACACGATGGATCCATCGTCCATAACGAGTGGGTCAGCGGTGAGTATAAACGCTACCTTCGTCGACTGGATCTTGAGGGTGCTTGGATCTACTCTGAGTAAATTGCCATCGAGCGTGGACATGTAAAGCTCCCTGCCGATTGCCAAAGTCGTGCTCAGTTTCTGTGGCAGTTTCACCTCTCCAAGGAAGGTGAAAAGCTTGTCTTCTCTGGGTTTCTCTTGCGCGCTTCTCGTTTCAGTGGTTGTTTGAACTTCGACGACCGTAGTTGGCCGCAGCAAATCTGTCTCGGTCACACCCGCCCACTTCGCGTTCGTTGCGACGGTCTGAAAAAGTTTGAGAGAGTTGGGAAGCACACTCGCAATCAGGATTGTGCCTTTGTCGGTGACTATGTATAGATAGTCTCTGTAGTTGCTTATCGAAACTGCCGGAATGTTCAGTTTATCCACAACTGAAAGGTCTGACCGCGAGAGCAACAGGATGGACCGATCCTCCAGCAAAGCGACAAGGTTGCTCCTTGTGGAGAAGATCTGTTGAAAGTTCAGAGCAAATTTGTGCTTCGATTCGAGTACTGGTGCACCTTCAGAGATGTTCATGATGTAGAATTCCTTCTTTGTTGAAAACATGAGACTGCTTCCCACGACCTGTGCGCTGATGATGGGATCCGGCGCTGAGATCTCCCAGACTCGCTTGAGAGTTCTGTCGAACGCGATGATCTTTCCATCCGAAAGTGCGATCAAGAGCTTCGAATAAGTACCCACTTTTGCCAACCTCTCGTTCAACGTGTAAGAAGCTTTGAGGTTCAGGTTCTTGTCGAACACGCTGATAGAATAGTCGTGTATGACGTAGAGATCTTCCAAGAGAACGGCGTCGATGACTTTACGATTCAGCTCGATTGCCCTCACGGGACGCAAGTTCCGATCGAACGCCTCGATCCTCATTGTGCCGAGCACATAGACATAACTGTCGCTGGACAGAACCTTTACAGCGTCGGAAACGTCAATTGAGCCTGATCTGACCGGTATGAGTGGAACGGAAACGTCGTAGAGTTCGACAGTCCCTTCCTTCACAACGAAGAGAGTTGCAGCGAGAGTCACGTGCGAAAGGAGCAACAGTGCAATCAGAACATGCTTCACCCAACCACACCTCGGCTCTATGATATCAGTTTTCCAAGCCGTTTCTTGAACCACCACGTCAACAGTGCGTTGAGTGCGTAGAACAGTGTGCTAACCAAAAGGAGCTTTGTGTAATCCCGTGGGCCTTCAACGATCCAACCGTAAAGGTAGGCTGCCAATGCACGGGAAGAATTGTTCAAGAGATTACCAAAACCGTTGGCCGACATGATCATCTGCTCTGGGAGGTTGCTGAACACCAGCACGGTGAAGGAAGGGTTCACCATGTTCATCAGCATGAATCTCACGATGTAGAGGCTCGAGAAAGCCACCAAGTTC
This sequence comes from Pseudothermotoga sp., assembly GCA_028276125.1. GTDB lineage: Bacteria > Thermotogota > Thermotogae > Thermotogales > DSM-5069 > Pseudothermotoga_A. Next base: position 472 of record JAPYWY010000167.1, on the reverse strand, counting down.
CTTGTGAACGAGAGTGAAAGCATCAGTGGTACAACCGCCGTGTAACAGGTCAAAAGTACCCTGATCGTGCCGAACTTTCTCTGTAGAAAACCGCTGCTCATGCTTCCCAGAGCCGTCATGAGTTGCGCCGAAGCCATGATGAGACCGACACTACCCAGTGGTAGGCCGAAAAGATCGTAGAACATCAGGTTGCTGAAGTTCAAGAACAGTCCTGCCCCAAATCCAACCAGTACGTTCGAGAGGATGTAGTAGGAAAACACACGCTTTTGAACTGTGTCGAGCGAGAAACCCCTCAACAAATGGCGATCTCCCTTGACGTTGCCGATCTTTTGAATCAAAAACGCTGAGCACAGCTGCAAAATCGCTGCGAACAGGAGACTGAAAGAGTAACCTAAGCGGTCTGCCATGGTTCCGCCGAGAATGTTCCCCAAGACGTTCGCTGCCATGGAGATCGAAAACTGAGAACCAAACA
>JAPYWY010000263.1 GCA_028276125.1 Pseudothermotoga sp. | reverse complement strand
CCAGCTTGCTATGAGATTGCTCGAGATCGCAGGCATCTACAACGTGCGTGTTGAGGCGATGCCGGGCCATTTGACCGACCACTACGATCCGAGGAGCAAGGTTGTCAGACTCTCTTCTTCGACCTACGCGAATCAGTCAGTCGCGGCCCTCGGTGTTGTGGCACACGAGATAGGTCACGCGATACAAGATGCACAGAGACATCCTCTGCTCGTGTTCAGGACAATCTTGGCTCCCGTCGCGAGTCTGGGTTCATCGTTGGCATGGATACTCTTCATCATGGGTATAATTTTCGCACTACCTGGCCTGTGGCAGTTCGGTATCGTTCTCTTCTCGCTGGCTGTGCTCTTCAGTTTGGTGACCTTGCCGGTCGAGTACGACGCCAGCAGGAAGGCGCTGAAGCTGCTGAGGGAAAATCTCTTAATGGATGAAGAAGAATTGAAGGGTGTCAAGAAGGTACTCTCCGCGGCTGCATTGACGTACGTTGCGGCGACGGCAACGGCGGTTCTGCAGTTGCTCAGAATGCTTCTCATCGCTGGTGCGTTCAGTAGGAGAGACTGACAGATAGATGAAAGGTTCGAGAGCCACACTTTCGTGTGGCTCTCGTTTTTTTGATAGGATTTTGATGGAGGTGAACTTGCAAAGATCATGAAGAGAGTCAGAGCGATCTTGGCGCTCCTCTTCGTCACCGTGGCGTGGGGACTCACCTTTCCGGTTCAAAAGATAGCACTCGCAGGTTCGAACCCGTTCTTCTACAATTTTCTCAGGTTTCTCCTCGCCAGTTTTTTCACCCTGCTCGTTTTCAGAAAGAAACATCGTTGGAGAGAGGGACTCATCTTGGGACTCTTCATTGGCATAGGTTACGCAACGCAGACGAGTGGCCTGAAGTTGACCACCTCTACAAAGAGTGGATTCATCACGTCTCTGTACATACCCTTCGTGCCGATCTTTTCTCTGATCATCGAGAAGGTCAAGCCGACGCGCCTTCAGGTTGTTTCCTTTTTCCTGTCGATTGTCGGGCTCTATCTTCTGAGCAGTCCTTCGAACGACGCCTTCAACGTGGGTGATCTTTTGACCCTGTTTTGTGCTGTGGCCTTCGCAGTTCAAATAGTACTCGTGACTCGCTACACGAGTCAGGAGGGATGCGAAGAGTCGAGCCTGTTGCTTCCACAGTTTCTTCTCACCGCACTGTTTAACCTTTCTCTGTCACCGCTCGAAGGACCGATCGGGTTCAAGCCGAGTTATCTTTTCGCACTCATCTTCACCTCACTCGTTGCAACCGTTTTGGCCTTCTGGGTGCAAGTGAAGTTCCAAAGGGACATTGGGTCAAACTCGGCGGCACTCATCTACACTGCAGAACCAGTGTTCGCATCCCTGTTCGCCTTCTTGATGCTGGCAGAACGTGTAACAACGTCACAAGCAATCGGTATGTGCATACTCGTGGTTTCATCGATCATGGGGAATCTGAGGAGGGGGTGAAAAAGGTGAGCATCATCTATTCGAGGAGGAGCGTGAGGAAGTATCAACAAAGAGGGGTTGAAGACGAACTCGTCACGGAACTTCTGAGAGCCGCAATGCATGCACCTTCTGCTGGGAACGCCCAACCTTGGCACTTCATCGTCATCAAATCGGCAGAGAGGAGGCAAGCCGTTGCACAAATCCATCCTTACGCCCAAATGGTGTTGCAGTCGCCTGTTGCGATTTTGGTCTGCGCTGATCTCAACCTTGAGATCTACAAAGGTTTCTGGGTTCAAGATTGTTCTGCGGCAACGATGAACATCCTTCTGAGAGCAACAGAACTGGGTCTTGGGACGGTTTGGTGTGGAATCTATCCGAACGAGGAACGCGTACAGGCCTTCAGAAAACTTTTCGATCTACCACAAAACGTGGTACCTTTCTCGCTCGTGCCAGTGGGTTATCCCGCCGAGACACCGAGACCCGTGGATCGTTTCAAACCTGAAAGGATTCACTTCGAAGCGTGGTGAAACGATGACAAAGACTGTTGCACTCGAATCTACTGTGATAGCGCATGGACTTCCAAGGCCTTTGAACGTACAAGTAGCACAGCAGTTGGAGAACCTCGCACGAGCCAAAGGTTGTGAACCCAAGACCATCGCCATAGTGGAGGGCCAGGTGAAGGTCGGTATCACTTTGGAGGAACTGGTCCAACTCGGTATGAGGGACGATGTGATGAAAGTCGGTGTTGCAGAGATACCCGTAGCATTGGCGAAGCGAGCTTGGGCGGCTACCACGGTGAGCGCAACGATGCGCATCGCGTCCATGCACGGCGTGGAAATCTTCGCGACCGGTGGCATCGGTGGTGTACACAGAATCGAGGAATGGGATGTTTCGCAAGACTTGCTCGAGCTTTCGAGGACACGAATGATCGTCGTGTGTGCAGGTCCGAAGTCCCTGTTGGACCTTAAAGCTACAGCAGAGATGCTCGAGACTTTGCAGGTCACGGTTGTGGGTTACAGGACGGACAGGCTCCCAGCCTTTTACGTTCGAGAGGTTGATATTCCAGTACTGAGAGTGGACGATGTTTCAGAAATTGTGGCCATCTACTCTGCGAAGTGCAAGCTCGATCTTCCGGGTTCTGTATTGGTTTTGAACCCCGTTCCCAACGAGTACGAGATACCTGCGGAACAGCTACTTGAGTGGGATAAGATTGCAAAAGAAGAGCTCAGAAAAGCGAAAATAGAAGGTAAAGCAGTGACACCCTTTTTGCTGGCCAAGCTCGCCGAGATTTCGAACGGTAAAACCGTCAGG
>JAPYWY010000165.1 GCA_028276125.1 Pseudothermotoga sp. | reverse complement strand
CGCCATCGGAAAGTTGTCCTGCGCAAGCTGAGTGTCTCCCAAAAGGTCGTACACTTCCCAGGTTTTGTTTTTGATCCTTGTCAAATAGCGCCAAGATTCGAAAAAGTTCTTCTTCTCGAACAAGACTTTCGAAAGATTGAAAAGCACATCGTCGTTGGTCGGATCGAGTTTCAAAGCTTTTTGAAAGTGTTCTAAAGCGTTGTCCAACTTGTTTTCTTGGTAGAAAAGAACTCCAAGCATGTTGTGCCTCATCGACTCAGGTTCGATCTTTTGGGCGAGTTCCTTTGCCTTGGAAAAATCCTTGAACATGACATACTTTTCGATCTCTCTAAACAGTTCTTCCATTTTCACACCTCTCGAATTATTCTTCCATCAGCACAAGGCACAATCCTTCAAAAATAAAAGGCGGGCACACGCCCGCCTTTCGTGTTCGATGTGTTATCGCAGCAACTGCAGCACTGTCTGTGGCAACGCGTTCGATTGAGCCAACATCGCCATGCTTGATTGCATCAAGATTTGCTGCTTGGTGAACTCCATCATTTCTTTGGCCATGTCTGCATCTCTGATTCGAGACTCTGCAGCCGTCAGGTTCTCCGCAGCTACTCCAAGGTTGCTTATTGTGTGTTCGAGCCTGTTCTGCACCGCTCCAAGTCTTGCGCGTGCGGTGCTGACTTTGTGTATCGCCGCGTCTATCAACATGATTGTTCTTTCTGCGCTGTTCTGGTCTGTCACTTTCAGTGATCCTTCTGTGAGCGCGAGCGCTGCAGCTCTCATGTCGTCAAGACCAGCTATCATGTTGTGTCCTTCGTTCGCACCTATCTGGAAGATCAGCGAGGTGTCTTGATACCACCTTTCCTCGGCTCTCACAACACCACTGTCTATCACTTCTTCCAGCGGCAGAGCTCCGCCGAAGGAGTTGATGTTGTAGACTCCTGTTGACCAAGTGAAGAAAATACCTTTTAGACCTGCTGCAATATCGATAACGAACGTTCCTGCGGTAGTACTGTAACTGATGGATCCAGTGATTGTTCCGTAAATCGCCCTACCATCGCTAAAATTAACGATGGGTGCACTTGCGAGTCCTGTTTGGTTGAAGTAATTGATTCTTACATCCAGTGCACTCGTTCCAGCTCCAGCAAACTGGCCTACCTCGACGACGTAGGAACCTTCGTTAACATCAGCAAAAGTTAAATTCACAGACGTTGCAAGAGAAATGCGGAACGAATTCACCAAGGCAGATACCGTGGCTGTTGCGTCGGTATCAGAAACAATGAATTCGAACCGCAAGCCTCCGACTGTTGTTATGTATGACGAAAGTCTGGCGTTGTCAGATACGGCAAAGTCAAACACAGTTGCCCCACCAGCGACCACAGCCACGGTTCCATTCGTTATTGACAACGTGAGTGTTCCCAGATTTCTACCAACGATGGCAAGATTAACTCCAAAATCGCCACTAATGTTAGAGCCTCGTGCGAGTTGGAACCCTCTTAGATCACCAGCCTGTGACGCTTTCAGATCGAAGTTACCGCCCGTAACGACCTTGAGGTCGGCTTGTGGTCTGAAGCTTTCGATCTTCCCATCCAAGAGCTTCATCGTGTTGAACTCGGTTGTACGGGCGATCCTGTCGATCTCTTCTCTGAGCTGGTTGATCTCAGCTTGGATCTGATTCCTATCAACGTTGGTGTTGGTGTCAGATGCCGCTTGAACTGCGAGCTCTCTCATTCTCTGAAGGATCGAGTGGACCTCTGTCAGTGCTCCTTCTGCAGTCTGAATCAACGATATAGCGTCCTGTGCGTTTTTGACAGCCATGTTCAAGCCTCTGATCTGGCCTCTCATCTTTTCACTGATCGCCAAACCCGCTGCGTCGTCTCCAGCTCTGTTGATCCTCAGACCAGAGGAGAGTTTCTCGAGCGTTTTGCTCATCGAATACTGCGTTTCGCTCATGCTCCTCCAGGCGTTCAGCGCGTTGATGTTGTGATTGATACGCATATTTGCACCTCCCTGTTTTGATCACCGCCTCCCTGGCGGTGAATTCTCTCACCAACGGGCCCGTTGGTTTTCATTAGTTATATCGGCAGGGCGAAGGAGGATTTTAGAGAAATGTACGGTTATTCTCGATTGATGAGATAATGAAGACAGATCTTCGGTGAGAAGCGCTTTGAAGGAAAAAAATAAAGGTCCCCTCGTCGGGGACCTTGAGACTGCACATGGTACAGTTCGAAGTTCGTTGCCGTTGGAAGAACTTGACTTGACGGAACTTGTCGTGGTGAAACTGCTTTCTTTAGAAATTTGAGCTCATGTTGATCAAAGATATTTGAAGTGTCAATTTCACTCGGGAGCGCTTGATATTTTGGATATAACTTACAGGATCTGAGGAATTAGAATGAACCCAATGTAGGTTCCCATTTCCGGCCGAATGATCTTTCCACTGGAGCGCTCTCATAAATATGTATACGGCCACGCTCATTGAGAGCTCGAAACAAAATTGTGAATAGACGATTGAAGGACGGTGCCTTTGAAAAGGAATCATCATGCAGGCACGCGTAGAATAACAGCTTCAAGGTGGTAGGATTTGAATATAAAAGATGCCGAGGCACAAAAACAACTCAAAGCGCTTGAGAGCACCCTCAATTTGAGCTTGAAGAGTTCACATGCCGAGGAGGCGAACGGTATGGAACAACTCGTTAGACCTTCGGGTTCTTGGGTTGCGCTCGTGACACCTTTCACTGAGAAAGACAGAATCGACATCGATGGGTTCAAGAAACTGGTGGATTTCCATGTAGCGAACGGGACGGATGGGTTGATATTCACGGGTTCAACGGGAGAAGCAACTTCACTGTCGATGGAAGAGAGGAAATTGATCATCCAAGAGATGACGAAGTATTGCAAAGGAAAGATCAAAGCCTTCTTCGGAACGAGTTGCTCGACGACGAAGGACACCGTGGAGCTCTCGCGGTTTGCTGAAGAATGTGGTGCGGACGGAATTCAGCTTGTGGTCCCTCCTTACATCGTGCCTCCGCAGGAAGCGATCTTGGAATTCATTGCCACGGTTGCAAAATCTGTGAACATAGCCGTGACGATCTACAACAACCCGTCCAGGGTCGTGGCGAACATCGATCCTTCAACCATAGCAAAGCTCTTGGACATAGGCAACATCGTTGCGATCAAGGAAGCTTCACCGAGTTTGACACAATTGATGGGAGACATCGAAGTATCGGCGGGAAGGTTGAACGTGCTCTGCTGTGATTCACCGAAGTTCGGTTTGATCTTACCTTTGATGGCAATGGGAGGACACGGCACGGCGAACGTAACGGGTAACGTCCTACCGAAAGAGTTCGCATTGATGTCGAAGCCTTGGGAAAGTTGGGAAGATGCCGTCAGGTGCAGGGAGCTCTTTTTCAAGTACAAACCTGTCATGGAGGCTGCATATCTTTTGGTCAACCCCGTTGGGATCAAAGCGATGATGAAACTTTTGGGAATGCCAGCGGGAGATCCAAGACCACCGCTGCAACCACTGAAAGGAAACTTGTTGGACAAAGTCAGAGAAATCATCGATAAGTTCAGGCTGAGGGAAAAATGCGTTGTGTGAGATGTGTACGAAGTGGATGTTGTAAAATCGATTCGAGGAAAAAGCGAGGAGGGTTAACATTGAACGAAGTTTTGAAAAATTCACTGCTCTTGAAAATCTTCGAGAATGTTTCGGAAGGTTACAGAGTGTCTGCGATCGTTGTGGGTATACCCGTGGTCGGCGAGTCTGGAGATGTCGTGGGAGCCATCGAGTTGTTCAAAGAAAAGGCTGAAAAGAGCTTTCTTGAAAACGAGATAGAGCAACTGAGAAGGCTTGCGTTCGTTGACGAGCTGACTCAGGTTTTGAACAGGAGAGGGTTAGAATACTATCTCAAGATGAAGCTGAGTGAGGTTGAGAGGTTCGATAGGATCATAGGTGTGTTGTTCATCGACGTGGACGATTTCAAATCGATCAACGATCGTTTTGGACATCACGTTGGAGACAAGGTCTTGCGGTTCGTCGCTGGCACCTTGCAGAAAAACTTGAGAATCAGCGATCTGGTGGCGAGGTACGACGGTGATGAGTTCGTCGCGGTCGTGGAATTGAAGGAACAGAAGGAAACAGAGGAGATAGCAGAAAGATTGAAAAATTTGATAGCCGCTTCGCACATCGTTGAGAACGATCAGATCGTTCGTGTGACCGCCTCGATAGGCGGTGTCGTCGTGAAAGAACGCAGAGACGTGGATGAGATACTCAAGCGCTCCGACGAATTGCAGTACGAGAGCAAGAAGAAGGGTGGAGACAGTTGCTCTGTGAGCTTCTAAAGGTCTCAGCCTTGCCAGAGAGATTTTGACTTGAAATCCTCGAGTATTTTACTCAGCCCATACGTTGAACCTCTGGTCACGACAGAAGATGGTCTGAAAGGGCAAGCGTGTCTTGCAACTTTGGTGAAAAGTTCGAAAGTTCCGATTTCCCTGGCGATCTTCACC
>JAPYWY010000164.1 GCA_028276125.1 Pseudothermotoga sp. | reverse complement strand
AAGCTGTTGATAGCCGACGAACCCACCTCAGCGCTCGACGTGACGATCCAGGCGCAGATTCTCGAGTTGCTCGACAACCTCGTGAGAGTCGGTAAGAACGCGGTCATCTTCATCACTCACGATTTGGCGATTGCTTCCGAATTCTGTGACAGGGTCGCGGTGATGTACGCTGGGAACGTAGTTGAAGTGGCGAAGAGTGATGAGATATTCGCCCGCCCCCTTCACCCTTACACGGTCGGTTTGATCGACTCGATACCTCTCGTTGGACAAAGAAAAGAACTCAAAGGGATCGCTGGTGTGGTCCCAGACTTGGTTGATCCACCGAGTGGTTGCCGATTCCATCCCAGATGCCAAAAAGCCTTTGATAGGTGTAAAGTTGAACTTCCAAATCTGATCGAAGCTTCCAAGGACCATTTCGTGGCATGTCATCTCTACACAGCGGGTGATCGAAATGGCGACACTGCTAAAAGTTGAGGGATTGAAAAAGTTTTTCGAAGTCAGAAAATCTATGTTCTCCAAACCGATCTACGTGAAGGCAGTGAACGATGTTTCATTCGAAATTGAAAAAGGCTCGATCTTCGCGGTGGTCGGTGAATCGGGATCTGGTAAGAGCACGCTTGGTAGGACCGTGATCAAGCTCATCGAACCCACTGCTGGAAAGATATTCTACGATGGGCACGACATCACGCAAGTCGAAAAAAAGGATTTTCTCGATTTCAGGCGCAGAATGCAGATCGTCCAGCAAGACCCCTACAATTCTTTGCATCCCAGAAAACTCGTCAAAGACATCGTTGGTGAAGGTCTGAAGATCCACTTCAAAATGCGTTCCGACGAGATATACGTTCGCATAAAAGAGATGCTCGAAATGGTTGGTATGCGCGAAGAGCACATGTTCAGATATCCTCACGAGTTCTCGGGGGGCCAGAGACAGAGGATAGCAATCGCGAGGGCGCTGGTTCTGAAGCCAGAGTTCCTTGTGCTGGACGAACCCACGTCCGCGCTGGACGTGTCGGTTCAGGCTCGCGTGCTCACCCTGTTGAAAGAACTCAGGGAGAAGTTTGGTTTGACCTACATGTTCATCACGCACAACTTGGCCGTCGTCGACCACATGGCCACACACGTCGCCGTCATGTACCTCGGTAAGATCATGGAACTGGGTTCAAAGCAGGACATATTCGAGAGGGCCGCGCATCCTTACACAAAGGCCCTGCTCGATTCGATACCCTCCTTCGGCACGGGCAGACGCATCAGATCGATACCGAGGGGTGAGATACCCAATCCAGCCAATCCTCCATCTGGGTGCGTCTTTCACACTCGGTGCACCCAAGCCGTCGAAATGTGTAAGGTTGAGGAACCGAAACTCGTTGAAGTATCACCGGGTCACTTCTGCAGATGTCATTTCTGCGCTTGATTAGTGGACAGTAGTTCCACTTGTTCCTCCAGTTTGGCGACATTCAAATTCACACCCGCTACACCTTTGAACCTACCAGCTTCGCGGATCGCGAAGGCGATCGTGATCACCATGTTGCCCGTTGCACGAGAACGGATTGGGTCTGAGATAGTCCAATCGATGTTGTTGTTCTTCAGACGATGGAAGTAGTTTCTATCTTTGATCGTGCCCTTCGCGCCCGTTGTGGTGACGAAGTTTCCTTCGCTGTCAGCTATGAACGCAGCTTCGTAGATGCCTTGTTTTTCTGCCAGGAAGCGTTTGGCGATGGGTTCAAAAGCGTTCCAATCGAGCTTCTGACACTCAGGTCTCGAGAACAATTGAGAAAGTTCTTTCACGCGTTCCATGATCCATGATCTTGCCCCAGCCAAGCTTCTGAGTTTGAGCGATTTCAGTGTCAGGATCTGTGCTTTTTCTGCCAACTGGGACGACACCTTCTCGAGAGATGTTGCGTTCTTCTCCATCTCCATACTGAACTCCATCAACTGGGATGCGGCGTTCGTGTTGCTGTTCACAGCAAGCTCGATCTCCTTAGTGGAGCTGACCTGACTCTCTATGGAATGAACTATTTGTTCCAAAGTCCTTGCGAAACTGCCCGCCTGTTCTTTGAACTTTCCCAAATTCTCGGCAAACGTTCGACTCGTTTGAGCCGTTTCCTTCATCGTTCTGGCGACTTCCTCGTTCTTCTTCATTGAATCGGCGACGGCTTGCTCAACCGCTTGCACGTTCTCGACTATCGAGCCAGCGAAGCTCTTCGACTGTTCGGCGAGTTTCCTGACCTCCTCCGCGACCACGGCGAAACCTCGGCCATGCTCTCCTGCGCGTGCCGCCTCTATCGCTGCGTTGAGAGCCAACAGATTCGTTTGGTCAGCGATGTTCCTGATCAGTTGAACGGCCTGAACGATCGCTCCGGTTTTCGCTCTGAGATTTTCCATGGACGAGAGAAGCTCGTTCAATCTTTCGGACGTTTGGACGTTTTCCTTCGAAAGCTGTAGCAAAGCATCGTGTACTTGTTCCACTTCTACTTCGAACGAGCTGAAATTCTGACGCATTCTCTGTGCATCTTGGCCAACGATCTGTGCAGTTTTTGCGATCTCACTCGCACTGGAAGATGTTTCCTCTAAGGCCGCCGTGAGAGACTGGATCAGTTGAGAGATCTTCTTCGATTGTCCTGAGAGATCCACAGACATGGTTTGAGCTTGCTTCGAAACGTCACCGAGTTCGTGAGCGTCTTGTTTCAACACATCTGAGGAAATGAATATTTCTTCGAAGATCTTCTCGTACTTGGTTTCTTGGTCCGTACGTTCGATTTTTTCACTGCGTCGAATCAACAATACGAGAGCCAGTGCGGCGAAGCAACCCACTGCAACGAATTGTGAGAATGGAAATTTCCACACCACTGAAAGAACACCGACCACAGCAGGAACGATGGTTACAAGCCTCACAGTCGATCGCCTCCGCTGGCAGATTTTATGAACTCGAAAAGATCGTTGCCTTCACAGTCGATGCCCACGATCAAGGGGAAATCCCTCACTCGAATCTCGTACACTGCCTCCGTGCCGAGATCTTCAAAGGCCAGAAGCTCTAATCTCTCCACGTGCTCCGAAAGAGCTGCCGCAGCACCACTCGGTGCGACGAAATATATTCTACCGTACTCGCGACAAAGCTTTCGAGCCGCTTCAGTCCTCTCACCTTTCCCAACGGTCGCCGAGACGCCGAGTTCGAAAAGCATCTTCAAGTACTTGTCCATGCGCTCGCTCGTCGTCGGACCTATGGCGAACCTGCCATCAACGGTTCTGGTCGGGCCCGCATAGAAAACAATCTTTCCTTCCAGATCAATGGGCACATTTGAACCTTCCATTAGAAGTTTTTCTATCCTTCTCTGTGCAGCGTCTCTCATGACTATCATACACCCTGTGTAGTTGATTCTTTCACCTACTTTCAATTCTAACAGGTTCAACTTCCACCACCCCAATCCTGGAGAGATAGCAGTCAAACGAAACGGCAACTGGAAGATTCGCTATATGTGTCGGTGCCTGCAGAATGTGAACTGAGAAAACTGTAGGACCAACTCCAAGGCCCTGAAAACCTATTCTCAGCTGGTTCAGTTTCTCCGAAATTCGCCGTTCGAGCGATTCATAACGTGGATCAGGATTCACGTCGTTGAGGCTGTAAGTGAGTGCAAGCTTTGAAAGCAACATGGCCTTGTCCGCACTCCCACCCACACCCACACCAACTCTCAGAGGTGGGCAACCTTTCGAACCGTGCCGTGCGACGTGTTCGATTATTTTACCCATCAGCTCTTCCTCGCCAGCCGTCGGTGACAGCATGGAGAGCGTCGTCAGATTCTCGCTCCCCCCACCCTTGATCAACAACCTGATCTGTAGCTTTTCTTCGTCCCAATGAAAGATGTGACAAATCGAAGGGGTGTTGGTTCGAGTGTTTTTGCGCTCGTAAAGTGGATCACTCACGACGGAGTAACGGTAGGGTTTGGAGGAGTAAACCTTCTTGACAGCTTCATCGCAACTCTCTTGAATGGGTCTTTCGAAGATCGCGTTGAACGGAATGAAGATGAAGAACTCCACGAATCCTGTGTCTTGACAAAGAGGAAGATCTTTCGTTCTTGCCACCTCAACGTTCCTACGCAAGACTTCAGAGAAGGGACCATCGTAGGAGAACAGTTGCTGAACGATCTCTTCTCGCATGACGTTGTTGGCCTCGATTATCTTTTGGGAAATCTTTTCCACAAGCTCTTCGTGCTTCACGAGGAGCAATTTCACGTCTGCTCACCCCTGTTTTGTCCCGTTTCAGTTCAGATGATACAATAGAAACGAAGGGGGTCGAAAGCATGGAAACTTTGGAGAGGCAAAAGGTGATCAAGGCGCCGAGAGGAACTACCCTTACTTGTAAGAGCTGGCAGACCGAAGCAGCGATGCGCATGTTGATGAACAACCTCGACCCAGAGGTGGCGAGAGATCCAGCCAATCTGATCGTTTACGGCGGAACTGGGAAAGCCGCACGCAACTGGGAGTGTTTCTACAAGATCGTCGAAACGCTGAAAAAACTTGAGAACGACGAAA
>JAPYWY010000163.1 GCA_028276125.1 Pseudothermotoga sp. | reverse complement strand
AAGCCATCGAAAGACTTCTCTATGATCCAGTCTACACGTACGAGATCGAAAATGAGAGCGTTGAATACAAAGTCTTCGTCGCTTACGACGGTTTGACGCCGATCTACGACGATTTCTTGATCCTGTTCAAGATAGAAGGAAATCTGTTCCTGGCAGAAAAACCTATCCCCGTCAGGAAGAAAGGAAAGGACGTGCTTCTCAGTGAATCTCTGCTGGTACCGATCGAAAGTTCAACCTATCAGCTCGTGCCGTGGTCTGAGGAGCTCACAGAGATCAGGATGATCACGTCGGAGGAAAAAACCTACAGGGCGTTTTACTCACCAAAAGAAGAGTTTCTCAGGTTGAACGGCTCCATGTTCAAGAGTCGCATCGCGCAGTTCCACCTTCAAAGATCAGATTTCGTTCATCCCAACGGAAACAAATACGCGTTGAGAATAGACCGAACAGGTGAATGGAACTTCCTCAGGATAGAGAGGTTGTACAGGCTCGATCTGGTTCAGACGTTGGAGAACGATAAGCCCAGAACGAGATTGGTCGTTGTGAACAACAGAACGAACAAACCTTTGATCGAGAGGGAAGGTTCTTTCTACGACGTGAACGAGAAGAACGAAGAGGTCTACCTGATAGGCTACATAGACTTCGTCGGTTGGAAGAACTTTCTCAGAATCTTGAGAGATCCGAGAATCTCAGGACCGTTCTTCAAGATCTTCGCTTGGACCTTCTTCTGGGCGTTGTTCAGTGTGGTGTTTTCTTTGGCTGTGGGTCTGCCCTTCGCTTTGGTTTTGAACGATCCAAAGCTCAAAGGAAGAAACATCTACAGAACCTTGCTCATCATACCTTGGGCGATCCCCGTGTTCATCTCGGCGCTGGTTTGGAGGAACGGCCTCCTCAACGAGAGCTACGGAGTGATCAACAAGTTCCTGCTGCCCGCACTCAAACTCCCCGCGATCAGATGGATGAACGATCCTTTCTGGGCGAGGGTTGGTGTTCTGCTCGTCAACGTTTGGCTCACCTATCCGTACATGATGACCATCTCGCTCGGGGCGCTTCAGGGTATACCTTACGAACTCTACGAGGCAGCCATGATCGATGGGGCTGGAAAATTCAGACGGTTCACGGGCATAACCTTTCCGCTGCTCATGACCGTGATCGCACCGCTTCTCGTGAGTAGTTTCGCGTTCAGCTTCAACAACTTCACGATCATCTATCTCATCACGGCTGGAGGTCCGCCCATACCAGGTTCGACCACACCCACGGGTTACACGGACATTCTCATATCCTACGTCTACAAGCTCGCGTTCCAGGCTGGAACGGGTCAAGACTTCGGCCTGGCGGCGGCCATATCGATTCTGATCTTCTTCCTTGTCGGTGGAATCAGTTACATCAATTTCAGATTCTCCGGCGTCTTCGAAGAGGTGGGAAGATGAAACTGCACGTGCACGCGATCTTGATATTTCTGATCATCGTCATTCTCTTTCCGACCGTTTGGGTGGTGACGACCTCTCTGAGAAGGGACGAGGCAGCCTTCTCGACCGATCTGTTTTCGAGCAGGCTCACGCTTCAAAACTATGTAGATTTGATCGTTCAGGAACAGAATGTGCCGGTGCTCGTCAAAGAACTTCAAAAGCTGATATCGCGTGTGAGCCCTTACGATAAACTCACCTTGTCACGAGCCCAGGAGAAAGCCTCGGAACTTCTCAAGAAGTTGAGAAACTATCTCAATGAATCCAACAGCAGGAATGATGCTGCCAAGAAATCTTACGAAGCTTTGGTGAAGATCTTCGAGGCGAACGCCGATCGAGCGAAGCAGTCGACCTTGAACGATCTGAAGCAAATCGAAAAGAGTGTGTTCGAAACTTTGAACGAGTTGAAGATCAACGAAGAAGAGCTGACTTTCATTCTTTACGAAGTGTTGAGCAAAGAGAAATTCAACTCCCAGCTGGAAAAGATTTTGAGATCCAACGTCGAGACCATCGTTGGCTTCAAAATCGAAGACGAACAGTCTTACACGCTCGCCTTGGATCGTTTGAGAGGCGTGTACGAAGAGCTCGGCGGAGCATCCTTGAAGGATCTCGAAGCACTATCGACTCAACTTTCTTCGATCAGCTCAGAAATCGAAGCGCTGAGAAAAGCTCTGCAACCTTTGGAACGATCCATCCTGGAGGCGCAGCTTCTACTGAAGGGTGATCTGTTGTCCGAGCTTCGTTCCTTGATCGGTGCCATCGAAGCGCTCAATAGAATGAAGGATTCGCTCGCACGCACGACTGCCAAGAGCATCTTTCCCATCGACGATACGGCGTTCTTGCAGAGTCTTCAAAGCGTCGCTGCTAAACTGAGAAACGCTTCGAACTCTCTACAAGGTTTCGAAGACTTATTGGAAGTTCGAAAGACCACAGAATCGCTTTCTGAAAAACTCCTCGAGCTCACTTACGTGGATCAGCAACGAAAGAACTTGAAAGTTTACGCCGACATGGTGAAGACCTACGAAGAGATCAGACCGAGGCTCGAGAGGATATGCGACGATCTGGGGAGGCTATTGGAACGATACAGCTACGAAGTTTCAAAACTTCGAGAGCTCAACAACTCTATTTTGATGAAAGAATCTGATCTTCAGCAACTCAAGCAGAGAACGGTGAAACTCCAGAGAACGAAAGAATCGCTCGAGGTCAGCCTCACAGAGGAAAGGGCATGGCTGCAGCTCATCCTCTTCGAAAACGATTTGAAAGTCAGACTTTCCACCGTTGAAGCAATCAAATCTTTGTCCAGGACGGATCTCACACGCTACTCTGCTCTTCTCACGTGGCTGAGGAACTTCGCGAATTCCTACGAGCGAAACGACAGAACGAAAGAGAGCGTGCAAAAGGCCATCAACAACCTGAGATGGATCGAGGATTACAGGACTTTCACGTCGCGTTTCGAGAACTACGCGAAGAATTACGAGCAGACCGTCAAGGAATTCGAACAGGTGATGGTCGACTTCGAAAAGATCTGCAACGATCTGTTGGCGCTCTCTCACAGTGGAACCTTCGTGACCTCGGAGCATCTGACAAGGTTGCTCGATTTGGTGAAGCTCGACTTCGTGAACAAGGTTCGTGCGGACCTCGCGGTGGTTTCGCGCCGAGCAGGTACTCTGATGAAACTCTCCCTCTTTCCCGAAGCACAGAAGTTGTTCCGCAACGTGGACAAACAGCTCTTCAGGATAGATCAGATCTGGAAGGAGAAGATGAAGCACTACTTTGGCTGGTGGGTGCTCAACTCGATAGTCGTTTCCACAATCGTCGCACTCATCACGACCTTCGTTTGCGCCACGGCCGCGTATCCGTTCAGCAGGATGCGTTTCGTCGGCAGGAGGTATGGTATACTTAGCTTTCTTTTGATCCAGATGTTCCCCGGCGTGATATTCATGATCGCGATCTACAACCTGCTCAACTTCCTTGGAAAGTTCGTACCCTTCCTCGGCATAGACACCATAGGCGGTCTCGCGTTGGCCTATCTGACGAACATCGCTTACAACGTTTATTTGATCAAAGGCTTCTACGACCTGATACCTGCCTCGCTCGAAGAGGCTGCGATAGTCGACGGCGCCACCAAGTTCCAGAGTTTCTACATGATCGTTCTTCCACTGGCAAGACCCATACTCGTCGTGGTCTTCCTTCTGACCTTCATAGGCACTTTCAACGAGTACGTGGTTGCAAGGATCGTGCTTCAGAACGTTCGAAACTACACCTACGCACTCGGTCTACAATCCTTCGCCGTGGGACCGTACGAAACGGAATGGGGTTTGTTCACTGCTGCCGCGTTGCTCGGCATGTTACCCATGGTGATACTGTTCTTGGCAATGCAACGATACCTCGTGAGCGGACTGACGAGAGGGGCGGTGAAGGAATGAAAAATCTGTGGAAGGTGGGTGTCATAATCTTGATGCTTTCAACTCTGCTCTTCGCTTCTGAAAAACCTTTCATCCTGGGCGTCGATGTTTCGATGCTGTACGAAATCGAAAGATTGGGTGGACGGTTCTACGATGCTGGCGTGGAGAAAGACTGTCTCGAGATTCTGAAACACTACGGCGTGAACTGGGTCAGACTTAGAATTTGGAACGATCCAACGAACTTGGGTGGTGGAAGCTGCAACCACGAGAACATGACCGAGTTGGCTGCCAAGGCAAGGAAGTATGGCTTGAAGGTTCTGATCGATTTTCATTACAGCGATTGGTGGGCGGATCCTGGCAAGCAGAACAAACCGAAGGCGTGGCGTGACCTGCACGGTGAAGATCTACAGAGAGCGCTGTACGACTACACGAAGTTCGTGCTCGAGTACATGAAAGAGCGAGACGTTCGAGTGGACATGGTACAAGTCGGAAACGAGCTGAACAACGGCTTTCTCTGGCCCGACGGTCAGATATCTGGTCCGGACGCAGGTGGTTTCGAAGGCTTCACAGCGCTGCTCAAGGCTGCTATAAAAGCAGTGCGAGATTTCGATCCAGAAATTCCCATCGTTGTTCACTTGGCCGAAGGTGGAAAAAACTCGCTGTT
>JAPYWY010000162.1 GCA_028276125.1 Pseudothermotoga sp. | reverse complement strand
TGATCGAAATGACGAAGAAGGTCAAAGAGTTCGAAGAGCTGGCGAACACACCTGTACCCAAGGACTTCAACAACGTCAACGAGTTCAGGAGTTTCAAAAAGCTCATCAAAGACAAGCTCGATCCCATGAACTGGCTCCTCGATGTCATCACGCCGAAGTGGGTCAGCTTCATCAGCGAGACGAAGGAAGTCTTCTCGGCCGTGAGGGCGGACATCCTCGAACAAGCGTTGAAGGAATCGACGTATCAAAGCTACAAGAAGAGCCGAGATATGGGCAACGACACTTACACAGCTTACGATGAAGAAACCAACAGGAAGGGTTTCTACGTGATACGTTCTTCAGCCGAGTACAAGGATTTGTCGGAGTCGCAGGTTCACCAGCTCCTCAGACAGGCCATGGAAGAGCGCTACAGGGCGGAGAAGTACGCCGAGTTCATCTTGGAACTTCGAGCGAACAAGGACAAACACATCTCTGAGATCGTCAGACCTTACAGCGATGAAATCAGTACACTTTACGAAACGGCGAAGAAGTTTGCGGACCAGACCAAGCTCGATCTGTCTGGAAGCTGGACCGTCAACGACAGCGCCGGCAGGTTCAACGGCACGCTTGTACTTCAACACATCGACTTCACAACCGTCATAGGACAGATGGAAACGCCTGCTGGAAAGATCAACGTCTATGGGAACATAGAGGGAAACACTATAAACTTGCAGTTCCACTTCTTCGATGCCAACCTCATAGATCAATATCTGCGTTATCCAGAGCTCTCCAACTACGTGGCCTCCAAGGGTGGCGTCATGGCCACGGTGGTTCTGTCGGTGGGAGACAGCGTCGATCATTACTCGGGCACGCTCTATCCATGGTACGTGGTCTACAACACTTCGGATGGCTTGGTCGTCAAGAAAATCGTGTACGGCACCGTTGAAGAGAGTGGAACGCCGAGGTCCATTTCGATAGCCAGGAGGTGAGTCCTACGAGAAGAACGATACTTCTTTCACTGATGCTTTTGACTTGCGTGATCTTTGCGACCGACTATTTCTTAGATCCCAACAACGAGTACATCTACGCGACGTTGGAAGGTTTCGAAGCATACTACGACGAAAACGAGCAGAGTTTGACCGTTTTCAACGCGGATTTGAACCTTTTTCTGAACATCTCGAAGTTGAGCGAACCTGTCGAGGGATTGGACTTGACAACGTTGGTACAAGAGATCAGAAAAAGCTTAGAAAAGTCTGGTTTTAAGATTTTGTCGACAGATGAGAGAGATTTTCAAAAATACAGAGCAACGAGCTTCGAGACTCTGTCGACGCAGAACAACATCTTGGTGCGCGTTGAATTCACCATATTCGAAGTTCCCAACAGAGGCCTCTACATGATTCTTTCAGCAACGCAAGATGAGTCTTACGACAGTTTGAGGATGGTCATAAGAGCGGCGAAAATGATGTTGATGTTCATTGAGTGAAAAAGAAAAAGGGCAAGGATTTCTCCTTGCCCTTTCGATCTCTCACTGTGCATAAGGCCCTGTCTTCCCTTGAGCGTCCATTTTTATGACGTAGACATCGAGGCCACCCGAACCAAAAGAAGATGTACCTCCCGCGAGGATGTATCCACCTTCTTTGGTCTGCTGTACGGAGTAGGCATAATCTAATCTACTACCACCGTACACCTTTTGCCACAACACCTTTCCGCCTGCATCCAGTTTCAGCACGTAAACATCACAAGCTCCTGACCCTAAGGACCATGTGTCTCCCGCAACGATGTAACCACCATCGCTCGTCTGCTGAACACATCTTGCGAAATCATCGCTGTTGCCACCAAAGGTTTTTTCCCACATCTTGTTACCATCGCTGTCGAGTTTCAATACGTAAAAATCGCTCTTGCCTGCTCCAAAGGAACGCGTGAACCCCACAACGATGTATCCACCATCAATCGTTTGCTGAATGCAGTATGCCGCGTCATCTACGTTTCCACCGAATACCTTTTCCCATACTCTGTTTCCGTTCGCATCGAGTTTTAAAACGTAAGCGTCGTTTCCTCCTGCACCGAGGGAATTGGTGTATCCCGCTACCACAAATCCAGCGTCACTCAACTTTCGAACGAACAACGCCTCTTCGCTTGAGCGTCCGCCGAAGGTTCTTTCCCATACCTTGTTACCATCCACATCGAGTCTCAGCACGTAAATATCACTCTCTCCAGCTCCAAAGGATGATGTATATCCAGCAACAATGTATCCACCATCGTCGACTTGCTGAACAGAGTACGCGCCATCATCACCGCTTCCACCGAACGTTTTCTCCCACAGTTTGTTCCCCTTCGGATCCATTTTCAGAACGTAAACATCGGCTCCACCCGCCCCGAGAGATTTCGTGTATCCTACGACGATGTATCCACCATCGCTCGTTTGCTGAACGAAGCGCGCCACATCATCACCATGCCCACCGAACGTTTTCTCCCACAGCTTGCTTCCATTCGCATCGAGTCTCACAAAATAAGCATCGGACGTTCCTCCTAAAGGCATTGTGTAGCCTGCAAGGATGTATCCTCCATCGTCCGTTTGTTGCACCGAGTGGGCTATTTCGTCGTTACTTCCACCAAACGTCTTTTGCCAAAGGTTGTTTCCGAACGCGCACATTGCAACGAAAAACACCAAGGCCACCAAGAACACCTTCTTCATCCTGCCGCCTCCTTCACAATTTGCACCTTTTCATTCACAGACCACCCATCGTTTTCAATTCGTTGGTGGCTCGACGAGTACCGATAAGTACAGACCGCGCATGATTTCGTTTTCGTTCCTGACTATCTCCACCAACCTGTTCCTCACGTTTTCGTAAGCCTCTTCGGCAAACGCAGATGGTATATCCGTGACGAAATATTGCCACAAGAACACGATAGCGGTCCCCGGTGTACGGCAAACTCTGTATCCAAGGTCTTGGCCGAAGATCCACGAGTAAATCTCTACTTCGATCGCCCAGGTCAACAGCGCCGCTTTCACGGGAGGATAGATCTCACCGATCACCGTGAACGTCGTGTCTATGGTGTCGGCTGCAATCTTCTCCGCGTAAGCCTTCTTCAGGATGGGATCTTCGGTACCTGTGTACTTGTAAACGTCGTAACCAACTTCAATTGTCCCCACGGCGATCGCGAGTGCGACCTGTCCGCGGGTTGATGAAATTACACTGAGTTTTGTCGCTTTTCCCGTGTAACCAAATCTGGTCTTTGCGATGTTCACAAGCTCTGGTGCAACACTCACAGAGGTGGACAGAGCCTTGAGACCGTAATAACTCGCCGTCACGTAGTCTCCTTCTTTGAACGCCACCCAAGCTTCGTAACCGCTGCTGACGATGGACACCACGCCAGTGATCAGTTCCAAATTGGATTTCACGAGTCCAAATTCGGGTGATTTCGCCCAGTGTCCGTCGGGCAATTTGTCAAGATCGTCCACTCGGTATTTGCTTTTCATCACTGCTTCGGTGAGCGAGCAGATCTTCTTGCCGCTTTCTAAGGTGATCATCGTGATCTTTTGCACAACTTCCATCGCCGTGAAAGAATTTCCTTGTTCTGTGGGTTCTTTCTGAAGGATCTTGAACGATTCCTGAGAGCTTCTCGTTAGCTCGGTTGCGGAAATGAATCGTTCTTTACCAATGGGCGTGCCGTCTAAGTACTCGAAAGATGCAAGATGTTCACACAGTGTCCAACTGCCCCCCGAGGTATCCTGTTCTCCTATCACTTCCCTCGTGATCCCAGTGATGTTCCATTTCACCACCATGGGATCATAATTGATCACATTCCTTTTCCTTATCACCCAAACCGGTGTGATCTTCAAGTAACTGCGGGCGCGAACACTCTGCTTCGGAACATCTATGACGAAACGAAAAACTCCTCTGTCCTCGATCATGGCGAAGGCGAGCCCTTGATGGTATGGAAGGTTCGCATCGTCGTTGAAGTCGTTGGAGGCGTAAAAAGCGAACAGAAAACCAGCAACTTTGTAGTCATCGTCGGCGACGTAGTTCAGGTTGTACCACATGTCGTAGTCTCTGAACTGCACCGTGATACGGTTTCTGTATCCTTGGGTCAAACGAACGGGCAGCAAAAGGTATTTGTAGCACTTGTTCGGACTCGGATAAAGCATCGCTTTGCTGTTCTTCAAGTAGACCAGACGACAGTCTTGCAGATAGTCGTAGTAGAAACGATACTCGTTCGGATGGAGAGCATCGGCTTTGAAGATGTACTGAAACTCTGAACTGTAATCAGGTGTTGCTCGCCACGTCGTGGTGAACCTGTTGCCCGCAGGCTTCACATCGTAGACGACAAAAGCAGATTCCTGAAAGAGTCTGTTGAGGTTCTTTTTGTAACTGTCTTCATCCATCTTACTGTGTCTCACACCGTCGGTTTCGGTGCGACGCAGATAGACGAGTTTACCAGATTCGTTCAGTGTGTAAACTTCGACCCAACCGTGCAGTCCGTAGAACATGATAGGTTGCTCCACACGTATCATTCCAGGTTCTTGGAGATCTTTGAACTGCGTCCAGTTTGGCTGACTCGGATCGATGGTT
>JAPYWY010000107.1 GCA_028276125.1 Pseudothermotoga sp. | reverse complement strand
CGAGGCTGAGTTGTGCTCCCGGCATGATCGTCCACAGCTCGTTGAAGCCGTACATGACATCCAGGGCAAACTTCATTTGATCGTAATCCAGACATAGTCCGGCACCGAACGTGGCTTGGTTGGCGAGTTGCGGATCGGAAGACCAAACCCTAAAGTTTTTAACCACGAATCCATAACCCAGTGGACCCTTCTCGGCGAATTTTCCCTTCGCCCCCAGATCCAGCACCACCGACGTGTTCACAGCGTTATTCTTCACGGTCCTCTCGATACCAAAGTTCACGCCCAGAGACGCCAGACCAGCAACGCCAGCGACACCATAGAGGAAGGACATCCTCTCTTGGTTGAAGTCGCTGAATTCCGCAGAAATCGACAGTACTCCAGCCAACGTATCGAATGGGGGCTCGACCAAAGCAAAGGTGAAGGATCTAACGTTCCTTATGTTGGAGATCCTCAACGTGCTCGAAAGCAAAATCTGCCTGACTTCGTTCTCAACGATGCCTGCAGGGTTGGTCCTGAAGGACCAGACACCAGAAGAGGTTACCGATCGACCATCACCGGGAAAGTCAACCACGTCGGCCAAGACTATCGTAGTCAACAAAGAGAACGTCAGCAGTATCGCCACGACGTTCTTCATAGATTTCACCCACCTCCCTCCTCACTTCCTCCAGCGTACCCTCCGATATAGATTTTCTCACCCGTTCCATGAATCTGAACATGTAGTACAAATTGTGGTAGGTCAACAACATTCCAGCGAGTGTTTCACCCCTGTTCAACAGATGATGGACGTAGGATCTCGTGTAGTTTTGACAGACCAAGCAATCGCAGCGATGATCTATGGGTGAGAGATCTTTTCTGTAACGCGAAGCCTTGACGTTCAACCTGCCCTCTGAAGTCAGAGCGGTCCCGTGGCGGGCCAACCTCGTGGGATAGACACTGTCGAACATGTCAACTCCTATCGCTACCAACTCTACTATGGTTCTCGGGGAACCTCCACCCATGAAGTACCTGGGTTTGTCGTCCGGCAGCTCCGAAACCGTTGCGTGAGCGAGCCGAAGCGTCATTTCGAAAGGTTCACCCAGACTCAAACCTCCCACGGCAAAACCGTCGAAATCCTTTTCTGAAAGATGCCTCGCACTGGCTCTTCTGAGATCCTCGAATGCTCCACCCTGTGCGATCGCAAACAACAGTTGTCCTTTTTTGATTCCATGCTTCAAACATCTTTCCGCCCACTCATGCGTTCTCCTCGTGGCGTCGAAGGCTTCCTTGTAGTCTGCATCGATCGCAGGACAGTGATCTAAAACCATGACGATGTCCGATCCAAGGGTTCTCTGGATATCCATGGACAATTCTGGGGTCAAGAACAACTTCGATCCATCGTACGGTGAAACGAACGTAACGCCCTCGTCGGAAACTTTTCTGAAGTTCTTCAAGCTGAACATCTGAAATCCTCCACTGTCGGTGAGGATCCCACCGTCCCAGGCCATGAACCTGTGAAGGCCACCGTGGAGTTGTATGACTTCCAGTCCCGGCCTCACGGCAATGTGATAGGCGTTGGAAAGGATTATGGTCGCGCCGATCCTCCTCAGTTCATCGCTTCTCATGAGCTTAACGTTGGCGTTGGTGCCAACAGGCATGAAGATTGGTGTCTCGAACGTTCCGTGTAGCGTCTTCAGCCTGCCCAACCTCGCCAGACCATCGCGACAAACTATCTCAAAGTTCGATGGCCGCGCGTTGCTTGGCAATCTGTCTGACATCCTCCAGCGCTCCTTCCACCTCTCCTGTGAAGGTTCTGAGCTCGTGTCTCATGTTCTCAACGAAGGTCTCGTCCTTTATCGATTTCAGGTTTATCAGGACGTTGGCCTTCGCAGACTGGAACGCACCATAGGCCATTTCGGCTGCGCTCACTGCGTCGGATATCGCATTCACATTTCCCCATGTCGCGACCACATGAGCCGCTTTGACGATGTCCCTGCAACATCTACAGATCTCGTACGGAACATGGGCAGCACGCTTCAAAGCTTCTTGTATACACTTTCTCCTCTTTTCCTTTTCTTCCTCCGTCTCTTTGGGCAACTTGTAGGCGTTCATCACTTCGTCGAACGCTTCCGCGTCCGCGTCCGCAAGTTCAAACAAAACGTGCCTGATCTCTTCCATCTCCTCAGTCACACGTTCCATCTCCGCATGCCATTCGGCGTAGTCCTCTCGGCCGAGCGTCAACTGAGCGACCATCTCGTTGAGTGCGGCAGCCAAGCATGCCACTATCGCACTCACCGCACCTCCACCGGGTGTTGGGCTCTTGTCGGCCACCTTCTCCACAAAATCTCTGATCTGCATCTTCTCAAAACTCATTTTGAAACCCCCTCTTTCACTATGTTCACCCCAGAACTCGTTCCAATCCTGCTGGCACCCGCGAGCAACATTTTGACCGCTTGTTCATAACTCTTTATCCCACCAGACGCCTTCACCCCAAGCTCTGGCACACACCATTTCATGAGGTGCACGTCCTCGATTGTTGCACCACTTGGTCCAAAGCCCGTCGAAGTCTTGACGAACTTGGCTCCGGCGAGCTTCGCGATCACGCATGCTGCGATTTTTTCTTCCTGCGTCAAATAGCACGCTTCGATGATGACTTTCACACACCTGCCCTGGCTCGCCTCCACAACTGACTTGATGTCTTCGTAGACGTACTTGTAATCTCTGGACTTCATCATCGAGATGTTCAGCACCATATCCAGTTCGTCCACACCAAGTTCCACCAATTCCTCAGCTTCCCTTGCTTTACAGCACTGAGTGTTGGCACCCAGCGGGAAACCCACCACACTCACTACTTTGACGCTGGTGTCTTTCAACTTTTCCACGGCTCTTCTAACGTAGACGGGATTGACGCATACGCCGTAGAAACCATACTGGACCGCCTCGTCGCAGAGTCTGTCTATCTCCTCCTCAGTGGTCGTGGGTCTCAAGAGTGTGTGCTCTATTGCCGAAACGACCTCCTGAGCAAGGATTACTCGCTGTGGAAGTTCGAATTTGTAGTTCTTCTGAAACTCGATTATCCTTTCCTCGATTTTTTCCTCGAGGGCACTCAACCTGCCACCCCCCTCTTACAGGCCGAGGTCCTTGCTTATCGCCTTCATCGCCTCCAGCGAAATTTCGAAGAACTCGTTCAGTGACAGCCCCATCTTCTCGCATTCCATCATTTGCTGTCTGTTGGCTCCCTTCGCAAACAGTTTTTCTTTGAACCGTCGATTCAAAAAGTCGACATCTATCACTGACAATGACTTTTCGGGAGTGATCAATGCAGCTGCCACTATGAAACCGGACATTGGATCTGAGACGTAGATGGCCTGCTCCATCAGCGTTTCACGTTCCTTTTTCTCGCAATGCGCAAGAATCGCATCCAGCACTTCTTTGGGGACATCATGGGATTTGAGGATCTCCACCGTTTTCAGCCCGTGTAGTTCGGGTTTGTCTTTCGTGTATTCGTAATCCAGATCGTGCAGCAGGCCTGCCAAACCCCAGATTTCTGCGTCCTGGTTGAACCTCGTTGCCAAAGCTCTCATGATCGCTTCCACCGCGAGACAGTGCTTCACCAGATTTTTGGTTTTCACATGTTCGTTGACAAGGTCCAAAGCCGTTTTTCTATCGAGCATTCGCTCAACCCTCCCAGAAGCATGTGTTCTTGCAATGTCTCTCCCCGAAGTACAACCTCAAATATTCCGGATCTCTAAAGAAGATCCACACATCTTGCGAAGAAAGCGTTTCGAACAGTTGTACGAGATCCGTTTCGTTCGACACCCTCTTGAAGTTTTTCGGGATTTTTGGAAACTCGAGTAAGTTTCTTACCAAGCGCGGTTTGTCGCTCGCCTCTGTTTCAACGTAGAGTATCTCACCGACGTTGTTGAAGAATGCTTTCATCTGCTGGAAGCTTTTCTCAGGTTCGTCCTTCAGATTGACGCTCACTAAGAGCAACCTCGCCAACGGATCCTTCGCAGCGATTTGTTCGAGAAGGGTTTGATTCGCATCTTGGTTCTGCAAAATTTTCAAAGCTTCATTGTATATCAACAACCTTGTGCAGTGAGGGAAAGATTTAGAAATTTTACCCCTACTCCGCGCCAAGACATACTGCGCGCAAGCGAAATCCCTCTTTTCCAAAACTGGTGCCACCTTCATGAGTTTCTCCTCAGCTTCCGTCAGCGCGGAGATTATCAAAAGCATCGACTTGTAACCGTCCCTCGAAACGCAGGTTGCAAACGTCGAGGAACTGACTTGCCCTTCCGTGTATGCTTCGAGAACCAACGCTGCGTAAGGATCTTTCGTTATCTCCGAATAGATCTGGAAGAGTTTGAACGCTTCGTTGAACCTTCCAAACGCCAGAAAAACTTCAGCGGCGGTGAGGTACACGAGCGGCTGTGCGGGGTATTTCTTGAGTAATTGAATGGTGTCTTTTACCACATCACTTTCCAAAGAGTACAGTTCACTCAGGATTCTCAAGCATTCTGTGTGAACCGAATGGAACCTCGTTGCTTCTATCTTTTCCCCCCTCAAGAGTTTGATCAAATTCACGACCACGTACCTGTGTTCCTCGTCTTTCACAGAATGAAGCCTTCTCTGAAGAGATCTTTGTATCACGTCATCTGAGATCCCATAAGCGTAATGGTTTAGATCGTGCACAGTCCATATGTTTTCCACAGGTAGGTCAACATCGTGCTCGAGTTCGATCTTTGGCTGACTGGTTTGCTTTCGTTGCTCGACACGACGCTCACGCAGAATTCCCTTCTTTTTGAGGTCCTTTTCCAGCTCTTCCTTCAAACGCAAAAGGTTCAGGATCCTTTCGTCCTTTTCATCCTGCACGATCTCTCACTCCGAAGGAATTTTTTCCATTGCTAATTCTACCACGGCTCGATCAATCTTCGCCGATCTTTCCAGCAGCTCTGAAGCTGTAATAGTTGTCCTTACCAACGATGATGTGATCCACGAGCCTTATACCCAAGATCTTTCCAGCTTCAGCCATACTCAGCGTGACCCGCTCGTCGTCTTTGCTTGGCGAAGGATCTCCAGAAGGATGGTTGTGCACGAGGATCAGTGCGTTCGCGTTGGCTCGCACCGCCAATCGGAAGACATCCCTCGGATGCAGCAAGGCCTGGTTGTTGGTGCCTATCGTGACATCGCTATAGGTTATCAAAGAAAGCTTGCTGTCGAGCAGCAGAACACGCGCGATTTCTTTCTCGTAGAATCTCATTTCGTGGCAGAACTCGAAGATTGCAGAGGGGCTGTTCAGAACTGTGCGTGGTTTCGAAAGCTCCGCGTAAAGACGCTTCCCAAGTTCGAACGCCGCCTTGATGCTGGCCGCCTTTGCCAACCCAACTCCGTCGAGCGCCGCGATCTCTTCGAGCGACGCGTTACAGAGGGATCTCAGAGAACCATCGAATCGATCCATGATCTCCTGTGCGAGTTCACTCACACTCCTACCCTTTCTTCCCGTCCTCAAGATGATCGCAAGAAGCTCAACGTTGGACAAACTCTCTGGTCCTGCCAGCTTCATCCTTTCACGTGGTCTCAGCACGCGAGAACCCCCTTAGAACGAAGATAACTCCACACTTCGTAGATTGGTAAGCCCACCACGACGTACGGATCGCCGGCGATGGACTCAACGAAGACCGCGCCGATGTCCTGAAGTCCGTAAGAACCAGCCTTATCCAACGAATGCTTGAAAGCGTAGAAAGAGACGAAATCCATGGGAACCTCCCTGAATTTGACCTTCGCGCTCTTCAACTTCAACCAAATTTCGGATTCACTCACGATGGCGACAGCGGTGTGCACCAAGTGCCATCGTTTCATAAGTTTGAGGAGTTGCTGACGAGCTTCGAACTCATCCGACGGCTTGCCAAGTATCTCTCCATCGAGATCGACCACCGTGTCGGCAGCGATGACGATGGCATCCTTGTTTTGTTCGAAGACTTTGATCGCCTTCATCAAGGCAAGTTTTTCCGCCGTCTCTTGTGGCGTTGAGAACGCGGACTCTTCTACGTCCGGTGCCAGGACTTCGAACTCATCTAGGATCATTCT
>JAPYWY010000016.1 GCA_028276125.1 Pseudothermotoga sp. | reverse complement strand
CGTCGAGGCCAAAATTATTCTTCGCACGCCTCACCACTCTTTCAGCTAAGTATGCGTTGAGGATTGCTCCCGGTATGCCAAGGATCATCATCTGGGGAAGTATCAACAGGAAGGACCAACTTTTTATGCTCATCGCACCGACGATCGACTGAGTGATGTTGTTCATAACGCTACCGAGAACACTGACACCCATCAAGCCAAAGACAGAAGCCCGATAAGCGATGTATTCAGATGCTGCCGCTGCTGTGGAACCTGCGATGGACATCAACGAGACGATGCTGAAGAGTTGACCAGTGATGAACGTGCTTATGACGCTCTTCAGCAAACTCACGGCCAAGACGGTTCGACAGTCGTACAGGACCACTGCGATCAGAACCACCAGGTTCGACAGTCCCCATCGGCCAAACGGCAAGGGGAACGGGACGAAGGACTCGAGAAAGTAAATGACGCTACCCAACGAGGCGAGAGAAGAGATCAACGCCAATCTTCGAGAATTCACCAGGTCATCACGTCCAATTCTGTGTTAGCGGTCGTCTTGAACTTCACCAACATTTTGTTTGGAACGCATATGATCGTTCCACCGGGCCCAATCGCTCCGGTCTTTTCACATATTTTCAAAGGACAGTTCGAATCCTCGACGTGTACCCTGCGACCATCGAAGATGACCTTCATCAGATACTTGTCACCGTCGCGCACTTCGTAGGTACCAGGCGTCTTGATCTGCATGGATAATTTTCCGTTAACATAAACTTCGATTGACTGACCCTCTCTTGGCCTTGTCCAATGGAAGACGAAAAAGACAGACACGATCGCGATGATCAAAATCACATCGTATCGTTTGAGGAGTTTACCTCGCCTGTTCATAGACAACCATCGTCGGTGAACGTCGGATCGATCCGTCTTCCGTCACCATCAAGACGCTACCACCGAATTTTGGAAACTCGAGCACCACGTATTCCCATTGCGCTCCCATGACGAACCCGGCCGTCGAGAGAGCATCAGCGGTGACAGCGTTGTCCGCAACCACGGTGACCGAGATGGCTCCTCTCGCCGGAAAGCCAGTCTTCGGATCAAGGATGTGGTGGTAACGAACCCCTCCGACCTCGAAGTACCTTTCGTAATCACCCGATGTTGCGACTGCTCCAGAGGTCAGGTACAGGTAAGCTATGGCCGAATCGGACTTCCTTGGATCTCTGACACCAACGACCCAAGGTCTCGAACCAAACTTTGGGCCGAGTATTCTGATGTCCCCACCGGCTTCAACGAAACCCGTACAGTCTTTGTCAACTTCTTTGGCTACTTGGTACGCCCTGTCCAGAGCGTATCCCTTCGCTATACCACCCAGATCCAGCTTTGCACCATCGATCAAACGCACTCTTCTCCTTTGAGAATCCAGTTCCAGTTTGTCAACGCCAGAACGTTTGAGTGCCACACCGATCTCTTCAGAGCTCGGCACCCTGCTCGGCAATTTCTCCGCGATCTTGTCGAAACCCCACAATCTGATCAATTCGCCAAGGGCGGGATCGAAGGCACCATCGGTGAGCCTGCTGAAACGAACGGCCGCATCCAGTAACACAAAGGTTTCCTCATCGATATCAATCCAGTCGTTCGAATTGTTTATCTTACTCACCACACTGCTCGGATCGTTTGGGTTGTACTTCTTGTATACTCTTTCCAACTCGTTGAACATAACCTGTGCCAGAACCTTGGAACCCTTCTTCGAAGACACGACGATCC
Source organism: Pseudothermotoga sp. (assembly GCA_028276125.1). Lineage (GTDB taxonomy): Bacteria > Thermotogota > Thermotogae > Thermotogales > DSM-5069 > Pseudothermotoga_A. Next base: position 11,988 of record JAPYWY010000016.1, on the reverse strand, counting down.
TGCAGTACGTGCCCAAGGTGAAACCGTCCATTTCGTAGTAGCTCGGCGGTGCTTTGAAGAAGGAGGTGAGAAAAACGATCAACAACACAACTACGAGTGAGACACCGACCAAAAGAATCCTTCTATCCAGCTTCACAACATTCTTACTATCTTTCTTCCACACTTGCTACACCTTCCTTCGGCGTCCAATCCGACGATTTCGACATCGTAACCTCTTCGAACTATCGATACCGTTCCACAGTTCGGACACACAGTCTTCTCGTATTCTGGGTCCCACAAGTTTCCGATGTAGACAAAGTCGAGGTACTTCTTGGCGAGCCTGTAGGATTCTATCAGGAATTCAGGCGGTGTTGCAGGCATGTGGTATTTGTAATTCGGATAGTACCTGGAAAGATGCAACGGTATCGATCTGTCCAAGGTCGATATCCATTGGAATTCCTTCTCCAACTGGCTCAAATCGTCGTTCACACCAGGCACGATCAACGTGGTGATCTCAACGTGAACGTTCGCCTTCACACACATCTCTATAGTCCTCAACACCGCTTTAAGATCTCCACCGAGCCTCGCGTAAGTCTTTTCATCGAAGGCCTTCAAGTCGATGTTCATCGCATGGATCGATTGCAAAAGCAGTTTCAACGGTTCTCTCTCAATCATACCGTTCGTCACGAGGACGTTGTACAGGCCTTCTTTGGCTGCGACCCTCGAAGTGTCAAGCACGAACTCGTACCAAACGAACGGCTCGTTGTACGTGTAAGCTATCCCGCGCGAACCTCTGCTGTGTGCTATCGACACCAGCTGTTGGGGAGACACGCTCTTCGTGGGTGCGACCTGCTGCGAGATCTCCCAGTTTTGGCAGAAGGGGCACTTCATGTTGCAACCGAAGGTCCCAACCGAGAGGATCGTCTCCGACGGATTGAAATGAAAGAGTGGCTTTTTCTCTATGGGGTCCAGGGCGATGGAGGTTATCTGACCATAATTCAGTGATTCCATCGCCCCATCTTGGTTGCGTCGCGCGAGACAGAAACCGACCTGTCCATCCTCGAGTACACAGTGGTGGGGACACAACTCACATTTGATCTTGTCGTTCTCCAAAGTGGTGAAATAAAGGGCCATCCTCTGCACCCGATCACCTCTCAATGGTACCGTTCGACTGTGAATCTGTACACGTCGAACCGCTCGCGCTCCGAGATACCAGCCTTTCTGAGAGCTATTCGAAGTTGTTCTTGGACGTTGTCCACACCGGGTAGATCGGGTAGGAGCAAGCCTCTTCTGTATCCACTCACGACGATCACACCGTATTTTTTCGGATCGAGCTGGCTCAGGTTCGTCACCTTCTCCGGTTCACTCAGGATGTCCACGGTCACCTCGATTTTGTCGAGTTCATCCGGCGTCAGTGGTTCAAATCGAGGATCCTCTGTGGCAGCGGCAATTGCGTTGTCTCTCACCTCCAAAGCCAAGTTTGATTTGGTTGGCATGAAGGTTCCGATGCACCCTCTCAACGAGCCATCCAGCAGATGCAAGCTGACGAAAGCTCCCGCTCTGCGTTTCAACAGTTCTTCCGGTGCGCCGTCTTTGATCGGATCAACCATCTGTTTGTGCAAGATGTAACTCTCAATGCTCTTGATCGCCCATTTCACGAATGGATGGTTTCCCTTCACCTTTCCTCACCTTCTTCCAGAGTTCGTAAGCCTGGGAGATGGGGACCGGTTCAGCCCCACATGGAAAGACATGATGGACTTTCCTCCATTTCGTGAAGGCCTCCAAAATCTTCTGAGCCAACGTCGTGGAGCATTCCCTGTCGCGCTCGTCAGTTTCCAGGCAGTTCAGGAAACCTCCCAGTCTGACGATGCTCTCGCCTCGTTTCTCACCCGGTATTATCAGAACGAGATTTTTCTGTTCTTCGTTCACTTCGAACAGTGGCTCAAACTTGGACAAAAGAACCTTCAAACTGCTCGGTAACACGATCTTGACCGTTTTCAAATTCTTCATCCTTTGCGCCAGCGTTGCCACACGAACGAGATGGTTCACTATCGTTGTGACACCCAACCCCTGCCAAGCTAAACTCGCATCGGCGGACGGAACATAGGCTGTTCGAAAACCCGCCGAACAGAAACTGTATGCGACCTTCATGAATTCGTCGTTTCCAACAATCAAAAGACCTTCCAATCGGTAACGCCTTTGAACTTCATCTATACTCTTGCGAAGTTCGTGTGACGAAAGGACAACCGATGAGAGATCGTTCATGTGTTCGTTGAACTCCAAGAGATCTAAGCCATCGCGTTTCAACTCTTCGAACAGTAATCGTACGCCTGGACAAATTCCTCCAGCAAGAACCGCGAGCATTCACCGTTCCCTGAATAGATTATAAACGAAAAAGGCGGGAACATCCCGCCTCGAGGATCGATTTATCCTCTTCTCACACAGGCTCGGGTATCAGCTTCTTCTCCTCTACCAACACCTCTGAGAAATGTCTGCATCCTTCTACTCCCATCTTTTTTATCAAATTCGTCAAAACCTTCTGCGGACCAACCTCGATGAAGCTATGGATCCCCAGCGAAATCATCCTCTCCACCGACTGGTACCATTTGACCGGACCACTTATCTGTGCGAGCACGTTCTCCTTGATCTCTTCTGGGTCCGTCGTTTCTCTTGCCGTGCTGTTCATGACAATCGGCCATCTGGGTCTCCTGAACTTCACTCCCCTTAGCTCTCTCGCCATCTTCTCTCTCGCTGACTCCAGCAAAGGTGTGTGGAACGGCCCACTCACCTTCAACTCGATCACACGTTTCGCGACAGTTCTGAGCTTCTCCAAGGCCTTTCTCACGGCTTCCATCGAACCGCTGATCACGATCTGATCTGGGGCGTTGTAATTCGCGATCCAAACGCTTTCGATATCCGAGATCGTTTCCTCGAGCTTGGAAATGTTCACACCTATCACAGCTGCCATGCTACCCAACCCTGGTGGCACAGCCTGAGAGATGTACTCGCCCCTCTTCCTCACGAGGTACAGACCAAGCTCGAAATCGTAAACGTCTGCTGCAGCGAGGGCGGTGTACTCACCGAGGCTGTGGCCCGCCACCATGCTTGGTACCATACCGTTCCGGACGAGTTCATCGAAGCCTATGTAGCTTGCGAGGTATATCGCCGGTTGAGCGTTCTCGGTGAGTTTGAGGATTTCCTCATCCGCGTTCATCAGTTGGTACATGTCTATGCCCAGAACCTCTTTCGCCCTTTCAAAGAAGTATCTCGCCCTCGGATAAGACATGAACTCTTTTCCCATCCCGGAGTATTGTGAACCTTGCCCGGGAAACACGAAGGCCGTCATCTGTTCACCTCCCGACATAGTTTCTGTACAGTTTCAAAAAACTCTCTCATGATCTTCTCGATCAGTTCCTTCACCGTTGGTATGTCATCGATCAAACCGACAGCCTGGCCTGCCATGAAAGATCCTGAGTCGATATCCCCGTCGACCACAGCCTTTCTCAAACTACCGACGAGTATCAGTTCAGCTTCCTCAGGGCTTCGAACTTCGAGTTCGACCACCTGCCTCGCAAACGGTGTTTTGAGCACACGTGCAGGATGTCCCAGTTTCGCTCCCGTTACCACCGTATCACGTATCGAAGCGTTGAGAATCTTTCTCTTGTAGTTCTCGTGCACTTCAGATTCGACAGTTGCGAGGAACCTTGTACCCATCTGGACAGCTTCGGCACCGAGAGCGAACGCGGCTGCCATGCCGCGACCATCCGCGATGCCTCCGGCTGCGATAACAGGTATGCCCACGGACCTCGCAACTTTGTTGACCAACACGATGGTGGTGACCTCTCCTATGTGGCCACCGGACTCCATTCCTTCGGCCACAACCGCATCTGCACCTGCCCTCTCGACGAGTTTCGCCAGAGAATCGGAAGCGACCACGACGATAACCTTGATTCTGTGCTCCTTCAACGTCGGGATGTACTTGCTGGGATTACCTGCACCGAAGGACACCACGGGGACCTTCTCTTCGATCACGACGTTCAAAAGTTCTTCGACGTACGGGGAAGCGAGCATGATGTTGACACCGTAAGGTCTGTCGGTGAGTTTCTTGATCTGTGCGATTGCATCTCTCAACTGCTCTGCCCTCATGGCCCCAGAGCCTATCATGCCCAATCCTCCCGCGTTCGACACGGCTGCAGCGAGCTTCGCAGTTCCGGCCCAGGCCATACCACCCATGATGATGGGATACTCGATGTTGAAGAGTTCAGTCACCCTGTTCTTCACGCTTCTTCACTCCCAGCAACAATTCCGCAGTTGCGACGATTCTGTCATCCACGCTCGCCTTCGCCCTCACCTTTACCACGTTCAGTTTGCTTTCGACGATCTCAACCTCGTACCTGAGCACATCCCCTGGCCTGACGGGTGATTTGAACCGCGCGCTGTCTATGCCCAAAAACAGTGGCACCGCCTTCTGGTCAGGTTTCAAAAGTAACAGTCCTGCCGTCTGTGCCATACCCTCGATGATCAACACACCGGGATAGATCGGATACTCTGGGAAATGGCCTAAGAAGAATATCTCGGAGATTGTCACGTTCTTGATCGCCACGATCTTTTTTTCATCTCTTTCTATCACCTTGTCGACGAGCAAGATGGGAAACCTGTGTGGAAGAATTCGCATTATGTCCTCCATGTTCAAGGTTTGTACCTCCCTATCACGATCGACACGTTGTGTCCACCGAAACCGAAGGAGTTCTTCACGAAGTTCTCGATCTCGATTCTCACGGGTTCTTTACCCACGACGTTCACGTTCACCTGTGGATCCTTCTCGTCCAGGTTTGGCATCGCATGGAGGAAACCTTTCTGCATCTGCAAAATTGCGACGACAGATTCCGCTGCGGCTGCCGCACCGAGCAGGTGTCCCATCAGTGCTTTGCCACTATTCACGTACACTCCTTTTCCAAATATCCTTTCGATCGCCTTGGCTTCCGCTTCGTCCCCAGCGGGCGTACTCGTGGCGTGACAGCTGACGTACTGAACATCATGCGGCGAAAGTTTCGCATCTTCGAGGGCGAGCCTCATGGCTTTCTCAGCACCCGCTCCTTCAGGATCTGGAGCACTCATGTGGTAAGCGTCATCGTTCATTCCGAATCCTTTGATCTCAGCGATGATCTCAGCGTTCCTCTTTAAGGCTATCTCTTCGGCTTCGAGGATGAGTATCGCGCCTCCCTCACCCATCACGAAACCATCGCGTTGTACGTCGAACGGTCTTGATGCTCTCTTTGGCTCATCGTTCCTCGTCGAAAGGGCACGCATGCTCGCAAAGCCAGCTATGGGTAACGGTGCTATGGTGGCTTCTGCGCCGCCAACGATGGCCACATCGGCATAGTTGTGTCTTATCAAGAGAGTTCCCAAGGCGATCGCATGTCCCGATGAGGCACAGGCGCTTACCGGTGAGAAGTTCACTCCCTTCAATCCGTGTTCGATCGAGATGATGCCCGAGGCCATGTTTATCAACAACATCGGTATGAGAAACGGGCTGACCTTTGACGCCCCTTGCGCGAGAAACTTGTTGTTTTCCGTATCCAACGTGATGAATCCACCCATGCCCGAGCCAACGAGCACCGCCGTTCTCTCCGAGAACAAGGAAAGGTCTATTTTCGCTTGATCCGATGCTTCCTTGAAGGCGGCGAGGGCGAAATGAACGAACCTATCGGTCCTGCGCGCCAGCTTCCTATCGATGTACTTTTCAACGTCGAAGTTCTTCACCTCGGCGGCTATCCTCACCGGAAGGTTGCTGGCATCAAAGCTGCTTATGTGGTCAATCGCGACGGTTGAACGCTCCAGATTCATGAGAACCTCTTCTTTTCCAATCCCGATGGGGCTCACAATGCCCATTCCCGTGACTACCACGCGCCTCATGCGACCACTCCCTCAAGCTCGAACGAGTCTACGTGGATTATATGAAGTGAACGAAAGGGCCGTCAAAACGGCCCTTTTAGAAAGAAAAAATCTAAATTTCGTACTTTAACACATATCAAGACGAAAAAGCTTTCTCTTTCATCGAGACAAGAAACATGAGTCACCCTGTGGGTAATTGTACAATAATGGGATCGATAACTTATGGAGTTCTTTTGGAGACCGTTCAGAGAGCACGTTCCACAGACTATCACGGACTGCGTGATCCTGTAGTTTACAGTTTCTACATTTTTTCTTCATATTTGATACACGTCTATCTGTCCGGATTCAGGGTCCAAAAAAACGACACTCGCTCTTTCTGCTATATACCCACTGCCATCTCCTGGATTCACCAAAAGGGTCTTGCCTTGTCTTCTAACGTCGAGTTTGTGCGTGTGTCCGTAGAAGATGAAATCGTACTGCTGTGACTGCAAAAGAGCTTCAAGCGCGAAGGGTTCGTGCATCATGGCCACTTTCTTTCCATTCACGATGAGTTCAACCGGTCCTTTCACGAGCCGGTTGGAAGACCTTTGACTCAGCAGTAGCCATTCTCCGTCGTTGTTGCCAAACACACCATGGAACTCTGCTTCAAGTTTCAGCAACCTGACCAAGGTGAACGGTGATACCACATCACCACAGTGAAAAACGTGCGTCACTTTTCTGCGCTCGGCTTCTTCGACGAATTTCTCGATTTTCTGTAGATTGTCGTGCGTGTCGGAGATTATCAGCCACACAGTTTCACCTCCCAACCGTTTCAGTCGGCGAACATCGCCAAGGCTTGCTGTGTGAAATTGCTAATGGCGGTCAAACTCACCGAAAGAGATGCCACATCGACCGTGTACAGTTCCAACTTGTCTGTGAACAAAGTGTACAACAGATTACCGACGATCTCAATTGAAACTGGAAAATTCGAGCTCATCTTCGTCAGACTCGCATCCGTCAATCTGCCGAGGTAAATTCCTTTACCGTAGACACCCAAACAGAAGAACTGTTCCGTGGCATCGAGCCTTCTGACGTCTCCTTCGACGGAGTAGGTCTTTGCCAATTCGAGGTTGTTGTTGCTGACTGAGTACACTTCAAGGCGATGTGAACCATCTTGAACGTACACGAAGACGAATTCGCCCCGAGTGAAGATTCTCTGAGCACCTGAAATGGTTTTCGTGCTGAGAACACGTAGCGTGACTGGATCAATCAAAGACACAGCTTGACCGTTCAGAACCACGACGTAACGGTCGGCGTCCAATGCTGTCCCACCTATGGGTGCGGTTTCATAAGCACCCGAGCTGGACAGAGTGTACCTTCTGAGTTGGTTGGAACTCACCTGAAAGAAATATTCATCGTTGAAAGCAGAGTTTGCTCCGGTGAAAAGCAACACGTTTTGAGAAGATAACACCCTCAAATCGTTCGCGTTCAAATGTAACAAAGATCCTGAAGTCAAAAGGTGCAGATCGTTACCTACCGCTCGGAGCATTTTCGCATCGTTCGCTCCCGAGACAACGTTGGAAGCTACCGATCTGAACTGTGACTGATCCACCTTGAACCGAACGACAGTCCCATTTGATAAGGCAACGAAGATCCTCTGTGTGTCCCTAACCACTGTGAATGGCATCGAAAAGCCACTGTGCCTGCCGCTCTTGCTAACAACGTTGAATACGTAACTGTACTCGACGTTCTCGACGACGTCTCGATCGAGGTACGAAGTCGATGTACACTCGTGAATCTTGACCCAGTAACTTTCTTCAGCCCTGTAGATCTCGTAGAAGGCGGCATTTTCGACTGGATTCCAAGTGATGAGGATACCTTCGTCGAGGTTCGTCAGAGTCGCTGAAGAGACCGTTTGTGCTGTTTCAACTTCGATCAAGATCTCAGCATCCCCGAACTGGTCTATTCTGATAGAGTATGTATTGATTCTACCCGGTTGAAGTTCCAACCCGACCGACCCAGTCCTGGGCCAAACGAGCATTTCGTTGTTGTATTGATCGTACAGTGTCAAGTTGAGTTGCCAAACCGCGCTGGCGAGGTCATGAATTTGAAAGGTTGTCTTGCGATCTTCAAGATTCCTTCTCTCAACGATGACTTCTTGCGGATGTTCCAACCGTAACTCTACAGTACTCGCCTCACTCGAAGTGACCGACACTTCCAAGATCAAATCGGCTGAATTCAGAGTGACAGGCACGGAGACTGTACTCCGCTTCCCCGCAAGAACTTCCACCTGTGCTTCTCCAGCGTAGATCGTGTAGCTCTGATCGTCTTTCAGTTCAACGGACACAGTCCAGTTGCCTCTCTCGATCGATTGAAAGACCACGCTGTTCTCGCTTGGGAAGTTGAAGGTTTTAGAAAGAATTCTCGCACCCTTCTTCAAAGTCACGGTGCCCGAGGTTGGCTCACTGCTCGGTATCGCCTTCGTGAGAACGATCTTCACAACGAGAGAGCCTGTTTCATCACACAGAGGAACGCACGAAACAACGAGCAGAGACACAAAACACGAAAACAAGAGAACCAGCCTGTACAAGAGAGCCACCTCCCAGAGAGATGAAGTCTAAGTTTGATTGTACCAAGTCATAGATCTTTCCCGATTTCTCTCGCTGAAGTTTGGACTAGTTCATCTTTTCGTCTCGATCTTGTTAGCTTTTTTCAGTCTGAAGGTTCGTATATATCAAGATGGGAGCGCTCCAAAAGGAACTCAACCGTCCAGACGGTGGCTGTGTACATTGGTGTTGGTCTAACTCGTCGATTTGTTCTTCGTAGATGATGTTCAAAGGATAAAAGCGCTCCCGATGAGAGAGATTTTCGTTGAAGATGCAGATGGAACAGCGTCTCAATGATGCACGCAACGAGAGAACGAAAAGTCGATAATGAAAAGCAAAGCCCCAGAAACGGGGCTTTTTGTTTTGCCACTGTGAACAAGGCAGAAGACCCTTGACATCTTTGATCCATCAGTGATACACTTTCCACGAAGGTCCTTTAATTTGCCCCAGCGAGGGCAAAAAGGAGGTCAGAGCATGGTTGACAGTTCCCTCACGATGGCCCACCAGCAGGTTCGAGGCCTCAAGTTTTTCCTTCTCTCACTTCAACACTTCGTGGCGATGTTTGGTGCGACGGTGCTCGTGCCACTCTTGACAGGTCTGGATCCACTCGTGGCCCTCTTCACCGCAGGCGCAGGAACCTTGTTGTTTCATACGATTACGGGTGGTATGGTACCAGTCTTTCTCGGCTCGAGTTTCGCCTTCATAGCACCCATCATCATGGTGAAAGAGCAACTGGGTGATCTGGCCTACGCAACCGGAGGCATATTCGTCGCAGGTTTTGTCTATCTGCTCTTCGCTCTCTTAGTCTGGCTCGTTGGTACGGAGAAGGTCAAAAGATTGTTTCCACCGCTGGTCACCGGACCGATGATCGTTGTGATAGGACTCACGTTGAGCCCGGTTGCCATCCAGATGGCGAGTCAGAATTGGCTGGTGGCAACGGTGGTCGTTGTGACGGTCATACTCACGTCCGTTTTGCTCAAAGGCTTTTGGAGCATGATTCCCGTGCTCTTCGGTGTTCTGGCGGGCTATGCCGTGTCCTTACCGCTCGGTTTGGTGGATGTTTCGGTCGTTCAGCAAAGCAGTTGGTTGAGCGTGCCACACTTCATCCTTCCGAAGTTCAACTGGACGGCCATCGCCACGATCGCCCCCGTCTCGATAGCGACGGTCATGGAGCATATAGGTGACATCACAACCAACGGGGCTGTGGTCGGAAAGAACTTCTTTGAAAAACCTGGTCTGCACCGAACTTTGATCGGTGATGGATTGGCCACCTCCCTCGCCGGTTTGCTCGGTGGCCCTGCGAACACCACTTACAGTGAGAACACGGGCGTGCTTGCACTCACCAGAGTTTACGATCCGAGGGTGCTAAGGGGAGCGGCCTTCTTAGCCATGTTGGTCGCTTTCTTGGCAAAGTTTGGAGCCGTGCTTCGCACGATCCCAACGCCGGTCATAGGTGGCATCAGCCTGATACTCTTCGGAATGATCGCATCCGTTGGAATAAGAACGCTCGTCAACGCTCGGGTGGATTTCTCCAAGCCCAAGAACCTTCTGGTCGCCTCCCTGATCCTCACGGTGGGCATAGGCGGCGCCACTTTGAAGATAGGACACGTTGAATTCAAAGGTCTCAGTTTGGCTGCGATCATAGGGATCGTCGCGAACTTGCTCGTGCCAGAGAAGAAAGAATGAATCATCGAGTTCGATGAAGCGGGGCTTTGACCCCGCTTTTTTGTTGTAGAATTCAAATAGAAATCTTCGGAGGCGATAAGGCAGTGAACATCAAAAGGGCGTTGATCAGTGTTTGGGACAAGACGAACGTCGCTCGGTTCGCGAAGGCTCTGAGTGAAAGAGGTGTAAAGATCTTCGCGACTTCAGGTACGGCAGAGCATCTTCGCTCTCATGGGATAAATGTGGAAGACATCAGCGAAGTAACGGGCCTTCCTGAGATGCTGGAAGGTAACATCAAATCCATCCATCCAAAGATCTTCGCCGCGATCTTGATGAGCCTGTTCGAAGAGGACAATTTAAAACTGCCCGAAGGGTTGAACGTTGAGCCCTTCGATCTGGTTGTCGTGAATCCGAGGCCTTTTCAGCTTGGCGATGGTCTGGACGAAGAACGGATATTGAAAAACGTGGACATCGGCGGGATCGCAATGCTCAGGGCCGCTGCGAAGAACTACAAAAATGTAGTGCCCGTGTGCGACCCTGAAGATTACGATATGGTCGTTGAATCGATAGACACCTGCGGTGACGTGGAACTCCAGAAACGTAGACTTTTGTGTGCGAAGGCCTTCTTATTTTGCCAGAGATACGATGAGAGTGTGTTCAAAACTCTGTGCGATCTGTTCGCGATCGACGCTGCAGAGTTGAAACGGAGGTTGGAATGAATAGGTATTTCGAGACAATTCTGAAAGTTGTCTTCCCGAACAGTTGTGTTTTGTGCGGGAAAGCCATTTCACCGTTTTCTCTCTTGTGCGAAGAATGCGAGGCCGAGTTGTTCCGTGGACCAATTCCGTTGGTGGAAAAGACCAAATGGTGTGAAGTGTACTTCTACGGCAGATACGAATCGTTGCTCAGAGAGGCGATTCTGGCCTACAAGAACGGTGGGCACTGGAGACTGAGAAGGATCCTGGCGAGAGCCATTTTCGAAACGATGAACAGATACTCAACTTCATTTGACCTTCTGACTTGGGTTCCCTCGAGTTTCAAGGCTTTGGAAGAGAGAGGTTTCGACACGATGGGAATGATCGCGAAGGTTGTTTCAAGAAGCATCGGTGTGAGATGCGTCTCGCTGATAGAATCGGCCGCATCTTCCACGAAGAGGGGATTGACGAAACAGCAGAGAATAGAAAGCGTGCGAGGAGTCTTCATGCTGAAGGCGAAACCGAGGGGCGCAGTCGCTTTGATCGACGATGTGTACACCACAGGTGCTACCATCAACGAGTGTTCAAAGTTGCTGCTTCAAGCCGGTGCAGAAAAGGTTATCGCCTACTGCATTGCAAGAGCTTGAGGGGGTGAATGAATGTCACTGAAAGTCAAAGTGGCCTTGCTCGTGGTGGTCTTCCTCATCGTGGGTGTTTCGACGGTCACCATAACCAACCTACTTGCGATGAGGGGAAGGCTTTTGGCTTACGCGGAAGGAGAGATGCTTCAGAAAGTTGAGAAGGAAGCAGTAAAGTTGGACAACTGGTTCAGAGAGAAGCTCATCACTCTTCAAGGCATAGCTCCAAACCTGGAGAACCTCTTTCTGTTCTTCGACGTGAACATGATCGACATGAGTCTGCGCTCCTACGCTGAAGACCTCAAAAAACTTGGTTTCACTGGGCAGATTTTGATGAGCCCTGATGGGAAAACTTTTGCCTTGGGTGTTCAGCCTGAGAAGGACCTGTCTAAGGAAAGATTCTTTCAAGAAGCGTTGAATGGAAAGATTTTTGTCCAGGACAATGTGGTTTTCAAGGGCACCAAGGGCTTGCTCTTCTCCGTACCAATCATGAGTTATTCGCAGGAGATCGCTGGTGTCTATGCAGCCTTA
>JAPYWY010000161.1 GCA_028276125.1 Pseudothermotoga sp. | reverse complement strand
TCGTGAGCTTCTCGAGCACTTCATCTGGAAAATCTATCAAGACGTGTTCCGCGCCCCCATGATGTCCCGTGACGATTCCCTTGGCACCCTTTGCATCTCCGCTGACGACTCGAGCTTCGTTTCCGACGCAGGCATAGAAGTTGTAACCCCTGTTCGGACCAGAATCACGCTTTTCCTGATCCAAGATCGTCGAAACACCTGGTTCAACGTGATCTGCCGCCCAGCCAAAGACGGGATCTCCCACCTTGACGTTGTACGTGATTCCACCTGTTCCAGGGAGCATGAAAGGTTTTCCATCGTGTGCGACCGCGTGCCTTCCACTGTGCTCTGGTTTGACGATCGTTCCTTGAACAGAAATCATGACCAATCTGTCCTTGTTCGTTCTCATTTTCTCACCCCCTGCTATGATAACATTCAAAGACTGGGAGGAATCAAGCTTGGACCTTATCGCGGAAATCTATCGAAGACTGTACGAAGCTTACGGGCCACAGAGTTGGTGGCCAGCCGAAACGTGGTTCGAGGTGGTCGTTGGCGCCGTCCTCACTCAGAACACAGCTTGGAAGAACGTCGAAAAGGCCATTGAGAATTTGAAGCTAGTCGGGTTGCTCGAACCGAGAAAGCTTTACGAAACGAGTGACGAATTCATAGGGAAGTTGATCAAACCCGCGGGTTTTTGGAAGTTGAAAGCAAGAAGGTTGAAGAATCTACTCAAGAAACTCTCCGAATACGATTTCGATTTCTATCGCCTCAGAGAATCGCTCACAAGGGATGAGCTACTCTCGGTCGCCGGAATCGGTCCAGAAACCGCCGATTCTATCCTTCTGTACGCCTTCGAACAACCTGTTTTCGTCATCGACAATTACACCAGACGTATTTTCACCCGAGTTGGCATTCTCAACGGTAAGGAGAACTACTCGCAGATCCAATCGATGTTTCACCGTGCTATCAAAGGCATAGAAACCATGAAGGAATACCACGCACTGTTGGTCGAGCACGCGAAGAGAGTTTGCAAGAAGAGAGGACCTAAATGCAACTGCTGCGTTTTGAATGATCTGTGCCAATTTTCGAAAAGTACAATCCAGAAATGAGATCTGAAATACTCGAAAAAAGCCCCGCTCGAGCGGGGCTTTCACTCATAAAGCCTGCATGAGATCTTTCGTTCTTTCGTACAGTTGCAGGTAGATCTCATAATATTTGTCGTAAAGCTTCTTGTTCTCGGATTTTGGTTCCACAGGTTCTTTGTACTTGACCCATTCCTTGATACGTTCAGGTTTGTCTATCACTTTTGTGCCAAGACCCGCCAAGAACGCATCACCGAACGGAGCTTCCACGAGGCTCGCCACCTGCCTCATCTTGAATCCCGTCACATCGGCGAAGATCTGAACCCAGACGGAAGATCTGGCGACTCCTCCCACGATCCAGCATTCATCGTTCAGCTTCAACCCCGCGTTCAATCCAGCTTCTATGTTGTGCCTCAACGCGTACGCGCCTGCCTCCATGAAGGCTTTGTAGATGTGAGCTCTTTTGTGGTAGAGTGTGGCGCCAAAGATGACACCCCGAGCACTGGGATCCCATATTGGAGATCTTTCACCCATGAAGTAAGGTAAAACGATTATCCCATCGCTTCCCGCTGGTATGCCCTTAACCTCCTGATCGAGCAGTTGGTAGGGAGATATCCCCGTTCTTTCTCCAACGATCGTTTCCGATTCCGCGAACTGTTCTTTGAACCAGCGCGCGAGGGCACCAGTGGTTGCGGATCCACCAAAGGTGTAGATCCTTTCTGTGTCGTAAACCACGTAGGGATAACTCACCAGGCCGAAGGCAAGTTTGCTCCCATCGTGCACAGTTCCCCAGCACGTGGAGGTCCCGACCATTGCAACGTGTTCTCCTTCTTGCAACGCACCTGCAGACAGCTGTGCCACGGGCGCGTCTATTCCGCCGGCCACAACGGGAGTGCCTTCCGAAAGGCCGCACAGCTCAGAAGCTTCCTTGCTGATTCTGCCGACCACGTCAGAGGACTTCACGATTTGCTCAGGAAGATATTCGATCGGTATACCCAGAACGTCACACATCTCTTTTGACCAAGTGAGTTTTCTGATGTCAAAAACACCACCGAGGTTTCCCGCGGACGAGTAGTCTATCACCAACTGATTCGTCATCTTGTAGATGACGTAGTCCTTCGGTGTCACGAACTTGTAGATCTTCTTCCATATCTCCGGCTCGTTGTTCCTGATCCACATGATCTTTGTGAAGCCAAAGTAAGAATCCACATAGTTGCCAGTTATCGAGAAGATCTGCTCCTTTGGTACGTTTTTCTTAACCCATTCAGTCTCTTTCACGGCGCGCCTGTCCATCCATATCAAACAGGGTCTCAATGGGTTCATGTACCTGTCAACAGGCACACCAGAGCCACCATAGAGACCACTTATGGCTATACCTGCGATTTGCTTCTTGGGTACATTACTTTTCTCGACGACCTCCTTCACCGTTTCCAAGACTGCCTTCACCCACACATCGGGCCACTGTTCGGCCCAGTTGGGTTTCGGTGTGATCACGTCGTACTCTCTTGAAGCTTCGGCGAGGACGGTTCCTTTCTCGTCCACGAGTACTGTCTTTGTTCCTTGCGTTCCTATGTCCGTGCCAAGCAAGTACATGGTTCATTCCTCCCTGTGACATTGACAACCGTCCAGTGTGAAGATTTCCCAGTCGAGATAATTGTCGAGAGCTTCAACGATGGCCTCCTTGACCAAGCTCTTGTTCGCCGCGACGTGATGTTCAAAACCATATTTGGTGATCAACCTCAAAAGCGATCTGAGATTCTCGATCCTTGCAACACCGTAACCGCCGAAAGTTTCGATCGGATCGTCCGTGAACTCTCCCTCCGCCACAAACCCGGCGATGATACCTTCGTCATCGAAGGTGGAAAGTCGCAAGAACGTTACAGGACCCGGTGAGATCCTACCCACGCAAGTTCCGTACGCGTTCTCCGCCCCGACGGTGCCCGCGATTATTTCCTGATAAGACATCTCACAACTCTTGAAGAACGAAACTGGAAGGTTACTGCAGTGGAACATCACCGCTTTTTCTGGATCGTTTCCGTAGTTGTTGTTCCAATCCAGCAACGCTGAAGGTTTACCGGACGCGAGCTGCAATATGTACATCGAAAGTGCACCCATGATGTCGGTCTCACAAGCGCTGGGTAAGAGCGACTCCGACAGCAGACTCATCACTGCACACGGCACGACACCGTAGAGCTCTTCCAACGCTGTCCAGCATTGCAACGCCATCGCTTGAACCTTGTTCTGCTCGATCCATTCGTTTATCGCCGCACCCAGACGCGCCATTCTTTCGAGAGCTTCGTTTGGGACCTTCTTAACGTTGAACGTCCTTTTGAGTTTCTCAAGTTCGTGTACGACTCTGTCCGACTTCGACTCGAAGGCTCTGGCACGCGCTATGATCTCTGAAAGGTCCACGGTCACAACGCTGATACCGTGTCTTTCCAGAATTTTCTCGCTGAACCTCACCGTGTTGAATGCAGCTGGTCTCGCACCTATGGCACCGATCCTGAGACCTTTCAATCCCTTGATTATGCGACACACAGCGAGGAACTTCTCCAGATCCTCCTTGAACTCATCACTCTCGGGCGATTCCACATGGAACGTCGTGTCCGTGAAAGAAATTCCGTACTGCACGAGGTTGTTGCACAGAGAAATCTTTCCGCAGAAAGAATCACGCCTGTGGCTGATGTCCATCTTGCCGAGCTCGTCAGGAAAAGCGTGGACCAAGACAGGAACGTTCAAACCTGACATTCGTATCGCCAGCGCGGCGGCACCCTCGTCACCGAAATTCGGCAAGGTCACGAGAATACCGTCGATCTCGTGCGCGTGTTCTCTGAAAAGTCTCGCACACTTTTCGGCATCCTGAAGGTTCTCAACGGCTCCGTATTTTGTATCTTCCGTAGACAAAGTCACAACGTTGACGTTCATATCTTCCAGAACCTTGAGGACCCTCTTCCTGCCTTCCTCGACGAGCCAGTCTGGGAAGAAACCCCTGTTACCCACGAGGAGACCCAGCGTCATTTTCTCCGCCATTCTTCACACCTCCGAAAAAACTTTTTCTTCATGTACATTCTAACCTTTATTCTGTCCGTACTTCGTATGATACTGCAAATACAGCCTCTCGACTTCGTCCTTAGCCAGTGGCACAGGTACGGTCATCGTCTGGGCAAAATAAGCGATCTTCGCAACTTCCTCCAAGAAGATAGCCTTCTTGATGGCATCGTCCAGAGAGCTGCCGACAACCATGACGCCGTGTTTTCGCAGTAGTACCACACCAGATTTTCCAAGCACTTTCAGCACTGCCTTCGCTATCGCTTCGGAACCCACGGGTGCGTACTCGCTCAGCGGAATTTCCTCTCCGAAGACGTCCGCGTGCGCCGTGCACAGAACTGGGATAGGTTTTTCTGCCACGGCCCAGACGGTGGAGAAGGTCGAGTGTGTGTGTATGATCGATTTTGCCCATTCGATGTTTCTGTAAAGGTACAAATGCGTAGCGGTGTCAATGGATGGCTTTTTGTTCCA
>JAPYWY010000160.1 GCA_028276125.1 Pseudothermotoga sp. | reverse complement strand
CTACCCCACTCGAGTGACTGAACTTCGATTTCGAACCCTACTTTCTTCAACATGGATTGGATAATGACTGCAGCCTTTCTCCTGTTCGGATCTTCGGGCGTGTATATGGTCATCTTCACAGGTTTGTTCTCGTATCCTGCCTCTTTCAGCAACTGCTTCGCCTTCTCTGGATCGTATCCTGTGTAGAAGGATTTCACGTTCGGATTGTACGCCCAAGAGCCGGGTGGTATCGGACCGTAAGCAGCGATACCTGTTCCGTTGGGGAATATGACCTTGACGAGCTGTTCGATATCTATACCTCTGAAGAAAGCTTCTCTGACTCTCTTGTCCGTCGTGGGACCTTTCATCGAGTTCATGTACACGGCATAGACGTTGCAGCCACCCACCGCCATCGCTTGAACGTTGGGATTCGCGTTCACCTTGGGTATGTCTTGGTCCAGCACATCGCTGGTGATGTCTACCTCTCCACTGAGCAACGCCATGGTCAACACGGACTTGTCGGGTATGAACTTGTAGATGATCTGCTTCAAATAAGGTTTTTCTCCCCAATAATCTTCGTTCCTTTCGAACACCATGTGGCTGTCCTTGACCCATTCGACCATCTTGAACGGGCCAGTCCCAACGGGATGCAACGTGAACTGGTCCTTCCAACCTTCACACTCTTCCTTCGGCACGATGGCAGCTCCTACGTCGGTGAGTACTGTCAGGAAAGGTGCGTATGGATATTTCAGCACGATCTTAGCAGTGTAACGATCGAGCACTTCGACGTGGTCAACCATGTACAACCTGACCATGGGTGAGATGGCGATCTCTCTTTCGAAGCTGTACTTGACATCCTCTGCCGTCACTTCTCTACCGTCCTGGAACTTGCCCTTCTGGAATCGAACACCCTTTCTCAGCTTGAAGGTCCATTCCTTCAAATCTGGGCTGACTTCCCAAGATTCCGCGAGCAACGGGTGGATCTGTTTGACATCCGCGTCGTAGGCGACGAGCGTCTCGAAGACGTTCCTCATAACCTGGGCTGAGGCGAGGTCCTGGTACATCGCTGGATCCATCGTCGTTGGGTTCTGATCTGAACCAACGCGGATCACTGAGTCGTAACTCGGTGCTGCAACGAGTGACGCGAAGAATGCTAGTACGATCAACGACACTACCAACCTCTTCACACCACACACCCCCTCTCAAAGTAGAAAATTCCTCAGATAGTTCGCAAGAATTCTGCGAGCACTCAACACGATACCATAGGTTTTGGTTCTGAAGAATTCTTCATGTTTCAATCCAAAACCCATGCAATCGAGATAGACAAGCTGTTCTTGCGACAAGTCCACGTTCAGTTCGGAACTTCGGTAGGGTGAGAACGCAACGCAGTTCGTTCTCGATCCGACCTTCGACCAACGCTTCACGGCACTCGCATATTGCTGCAATTCAGGCACGACGACTGTGACTCGGTCCAACTTGGGCATAGCTGAGAAAAAGGAATCTATCACCTTGTAAGGCAATATGAAACGCTCACTTTCAAACTCACCCGTACAGAGAAGCACGCACAGACCTTCACACTCGATCTGGGAAAGTTCTTCAACAACCCAGCGGTGCGAGATGTAGGCAACAGAACCGTCGCGTTTTCTGCTCACCAGCACATCATCGTCGTTCAAAGGTTTGTAGATGCTCGGATCCACACCGTCTATGAGTCCTATCTCTCTGTAAGGCAGATCCGTTTTACCCATCAAGTTCAACAGTTCCGGTATCACATCGTCGCGTGGAGTTTCTCCGATCGTGATGAAGCAGATCAAGAGAAGACCTCCCTCATTTTGATTTAATTATAGTAAACGCCATATAGTTTGTCAATAGAGGACGAGCAGGCTCGAGAACAATTGAGGAAAGCGGCTAAAATTCGAACACCTTGCGGGCGAAATCTTTGAGGAGGCACAGTTGATCGAGCAGATCGAGAACGGTGCATCGTTCCCTTATCGTGTTGGAAACCAAGATCAGTCTCACAATGAATTCGGGATCGTACTGTGCGAACAGTTCTTCAACACGGATCGTTTCGAGCGCTGATTCAACCTTTTCGAGGAACTTCTCGTACGTGGGCTTCAAGGTTCTTCTCACGTGATCGAGGTCTATCTGCTTGGGCGCGATCTTCCTCTCGTACAGGTTCATGAACCTCTTCGCTTTCTCCTCGCCAAAGAAATCTGAAAGAACGTGATACCTTTCCTCGTTGGTCAGGCACGTTCTTTTCAATCTGACATCCTCGAAGATCACCCTGTACGCCTTCAACGTGACGTAGGTTCCCATCGCCACAGAAAGCCCATGGAACGGTGGTATTTCGTTTCTGGCTTCGTGGTACATCTCGAGCGTGTGAGAAATCAAATGCTCTGCCCCAGATGCTGGTCGAGAATTACCAACGATGGTGATGTTCAAACCCGAAACCAAAAGGGCATTCATGAGTCTCAAAACCGCCTCTTTGCTTCTGTCGAGTACTCTCTTCGAATCATCCAAAACGACCTCGAGCTCATCTCTCAGTTGTTTCCAAGCGAACTCGCAGATGGCCTCACCGATCAGAAGGTTGCTGAGCATCCAGTCCAATCTCGCCGTGACTTTCGCCGCGATATCACCGATGCCTGATCTCAAAAGATCAATCGGGGCTTCACTCAAAATCGTCATGTCCACCACAACTTTCTTTGGAACAACCGCTTGCGCCGTCGTTTTTTCACCGTTGACGAGGATCGCCGCAACACAAGAGGTGTATCCGTCCACGGAGGGAGCGGTGGGAAAGCATGAAAAACTTTTACCAGACAGATGTGCGGCGTACTTGGCGACGTCCGTCAAGCTACCGGAACCGACCGAGACGAACAGATCACTCTTGATTTGTGACATCGCTTTCTCGACGTTCTCCATCGTGGCCAGAACTCTGCCAGAACCTTCAAGTTGAATGGTCCTCGCAGGGCAAGTTCTCACCAACTTCGCGGTGTTTCCATCCACCAGGTAAGTGGCGTTCTCGAAGAAATCGTCGATGTGTTTGAATGCGTTCTCTTCAAAAACGATCTCTATGTTCGGCACACTGTGGACTTTTCCACAGGTGCATTTGAAACTCTCTTTCAGATCGTTCAGCAGTGCGATCACCGAGGCAAGTATACAACGTGCTTTTGAGCAAGATCGATGAAAAAAACAAAAAAGCCCCATCTTTGGGGCTGGAACTTCAACATCCATCTTTTCATGTTGCTCGTCTCGTTCGACTAAACGTTGCACACTGTTGATGGTTCTCTTTCTGATTTTCA
The DNA here is from genome assembly GCA_028276125.1 of Pseudothermotoga sp. Classification (GTDB taxonomy): domain Bacteria; phylum Thermotogota; class Thermotogae; order Thermotogales; family DSM-5069; genus Pseudothermotoga_A. The sequence continues at coordinate 1,337 of JAPYWY010000160.1, read as the reverse complement.
ACTCTTCGCGTTTCATTCGAGAGATCACCTTTGATCTTTCATGCTGGGGAGCGCGATTCTCTCCTAACTTTTCAACGAAGGAAACGTCATTTTAGACCAAGGCCAATGTACGATCCCACCGTCTGAACGGTTCGGTTTCTCAAGGAGCGCTCCCCATAAATTTATATACGGACGTATAGATTTCATAACGATGAAAGTGTTCATTCAAGAAAATGAACTTTCATGTTGGATGTGCCAAATTCGAGATGGACAAGGCGTGTCGAGCATGGATCAAGACATTCTGTGACTGTAGGTTCATAAAGTTCAAGTACTTGACAATCAAATCTTTTAACTATATAATCTCCACGATGATCGACGTGGATGGCAGGAAAATCATCGAATCCATTGTGGAATTGACGTTGAGATTCTCAAAAGCGATAAAGTTTCACCCAGAGCTGGAAAAACTTCGAGCGGTGGAACTTTACGCGCTCTTCTACCTGATCAAGTATGGACCCTGCAAGATGAAAGAGCTCGCGGACGCACTCTCGATGACCAAAGCGAACGTGACCCACCTGATCGACACTCTGGAGAAGAAAGGTTTCGTGAAAAGAACGCCCGACGAATCTGACCGCAGGGTGATACAACTTTGCGTCACACAGCATGGTGAAAGAGTTTACAACGAGCTGATCGAGGAGCTGAGCAAGCTCGTCGAGAAAGTCGCGTCCAAACTCAATCCAGACGATTCGATGCTCATATCCAAAGGTTTCGAAAAGTTCCTTGCGATTTTCATCGATTCCAAGGGGGCGGAAGTATGATCGCAGTCACTGGGGCTACTGGACATTTGGGAAACGTGCTCGTGAGAAAATTGATCAGCATGGGCGAAGAGGTCCGTGCACTCGTGGCACCGTTCGAGGACACCAAACCATTGGAAGGTTTGAACGTCGAGATCTTCAAAGGTGACATAAGGGATCGGCAAACCATCGAGAGGTTCTGTGAAGGTGCACGAACGGTGTTTCATCTCGCGGCTGTCATCTCGATCTTTGGAAGAAGAAAACTCGTTCACGATGTGAACGTGAACGGGACGAGGAACATCGTTGAAGCCTGCCTCAAAAACAACTCAAAACTCGTCTATGTGAGTTCGGTCCACGCCTTCGCTGAACTTTCCAAAGGTTCGCTCATAGACGAAACCGTGCCCATAGATCCAGCTAAGGTCACAGGGTGCTACGCCAAGTCGAAAGCGATCGCTACCAACCTGGTTCTCGAGGCAACCAAACGTGGGCTCGACGCCGTCGTGATCTGTCCCACCGGCATAATAGGTCCTTACGATTGGCGAATCTCAGAGATGGGAAACTTACTCT
>JAPYWY010000159.1 GCA_028276125.1 Pseudothermotoga sp. | reverse complement strand
TACCTCAGCCTTCATGGGTTTCTCCTTGGCCGAATCGGGCAGAACGATTCCACCTTCAGTTTTCTTCTCCTCCTTGATGGGCTTGATCAGAAGTCTTTCACCGAGCGGTACAACCTTCATGGGCACAACCTCCTTTCGAATTTTATCACTCAATCATATTGAGTGCTAATTATAGAATACACCACTTTCGCTGACAAATCAAGACGTGATTTTCAGACGTTATTGGTCAATATCTCATGTTATAGCCAATTATTCGAAAATATATTCCAAAATGAACCCATTTTCTCTCGAAAACTAACAATTCGATGGTAAAATGTGCACAGTACGGAGGTGAAAGTGTGGGCAGAAAGTACATTGTGAAAGAGTACGTGCTCGCCACGATCGGTGTGATCATCACCGCTGTTGGCGTCGTTTCGTTCCTGATTCCCAACTCCATTGCCGCTGGAGGTGCGAGCGGTCTTGCCATAGTTTTGAACAGGCTCTTTGGACTTCCAGTGGGCGTTTGGATGTACATCATAAACGCCGCGCTCTTTCTCATCGGTTTCATCACCGTGGGCAAAGACTTCAGTGTGAAGACCATATACTGTACCTTTCTCCTCAACTTCTTCATCGATTTCTTCGACAGGATCGTTCCGATCCCAAGGTACACGGAAGATCTGATCATCGCGGTTCTCTTCGGAGACATCATCACCGCCGTTGGTATGGCGCTCACTTTCACACAGAACGCCTCCACTGGAGGTACCGACATTGTTGCGCGCATTTTCAACAGGTTCTTCGCCGCACCGATGGGTACCACGCTCTTGATCGCTGATCTGTTCATAGCAGTGTTCGCTGGAGCAGTCATGGGTTCCAAACTCGGTATGTACGCCATCTTGGCTATAATGGTGAACGGAATGATGATAGACTTCGTCTTGAAGGGTATCGAATCCTCGACGCAGGTGTTGGTGATCTCGGAAAAGCACCAAGAGATCGCGAACTTTGTCTTGAACGAGCTCCACAGGGGCGCGACGTACATAGAAGGCAAGGGTGCGTACACCAACAAGGACAGAAAGATATTGCTCATCGTCCTGAGGAGGAGGGAACTTGGAGAACTCGTATCTTTCATTCGCAGACTCGACAAGAGTGCGTTCATAATAATAAGTGAGGCTCGACACGTGATCGGCGAAGGTTTCCAAAGCATAGGGAACGTGTTCTGAGAGGAGTGAGAGTTTGAGAACGTTTTCCAACATCTTGTTCTACGTTGGCTCCATCGTTCTTCTGTTCGCCATAATATGCTTCGAGCTTGGCTTGAAGGCCATGAAGAACAAAGAGGACGAGAAGATGAAAGATCACAACAGAAGGGGCTGGAAAGCTTTGTTGATAACAGCCATCTTGTACGGTCTCTCCTTTCTCACTGCATACTTCGCTTGAATCATCGTGGTAAAATTGTTTCAGTGCGGCGAAAGGGACGGTGCGCATCGTGGTGAGAAGAGATCTTGGAATAGACCTTGGTACGGCGAACACGCTCGTGTACGTGAAGAACAGAGGCATCGTCATTAACGAACCTTCGGTTGTGGCGATGAACGCAGACACAGGTGAGGTCATCAAGGTTGGTCTCGAAGCGAAGATGATGCTCGGAAAGACTCCCGCTTCGATCATCGCCGTCAGGCCCTTGAGAGATGGAGTGATAGCCGACTACGATGTGGCGCTCGCGATGCTGAAATACTTCATAGGTAAAACGAGAACATCCATCGCTTTCTTCAAACCGAGGGTCGTCATAGGTGTTCCCATAGGTATCACCGACGTCGAAAAGAGAGCGATACTCGAAGCTGGCTTGGAAGCAGGTGCAGCCAGAGTGTTTTTGATAGAAGAACCCATGGCAAGCGCGATCGGACTTGGGCTCGACGTCGAAGAGCCCAACGGAAACATGATCGTCGACATCGGCGGTGGCACAACGGAAGTTGCCGTCATATCTCTCGGTAGCATCGTTGTTTGGGAATCGATAAGGATAGCCGGAGACGAAATGGACGAGGCCATCGTTCAGTACGTTCGTGAAACGTACCGAGTGGCCATCGGTGAAAGAACGGGCGAAAGGATAAAGATAGAGATTGGGAACGTCTTCCCATCCCCAGAGTACGATAGCTTGGAAACGATAGTCACTGGCATAGATCTGTCTACGGGACTGCCCCGAAAGATCACCATAAGGGGTGGAGAGGTCAGAGAAGCTCTGATGGTTCCAGTGAATGCCATCATCGATGCGATCAAAGCCACACTCGAGAAGACCCCACCCGAACTGGTCACGGACATAGTCGAGAGGGGTATAGTCACGAGCGGGGGCGGCTCGCTAACCAGGGGCATGGATAAACTCATAGAAAAAGAAACTGGAATCAAAGTGGTCAGAGCTGAAGATCCCATGAGCTGTGTCGCGATCGGCGCGGGAAAAGTCCTCGACAAAGTGGACATTCTGAAGAAACTCCAGCAGGTAGACTGATGACCACTCGCCAAGTGAACCTTTTCATTGCCTATCTGTTGATCTTTTCGGCCATCTTCGCACTGAACGCCATCTTTCAGGCGAAACCGACAAGGCTGCTTTTTCGCTTCGTTCAAAGCGTTGTTTATCCTGCGAACGTTTTGAGGCACACGCTCTACAAACTGAGCGAAGCAATTGTACTCGTTTTCAACGCCAGTGAACAACAGGCCCTCGTGAAGATCGGCGACGTCACTTTCGAACAATCCAACACTGTTCTCGGCTGGAGAGGGAACTACTTGATCGCAACGGGACAGGCGAGAGTTGACGATGTTGCGATAGATGCGACGAACAATCGTTTCGTCGGGATCGTTCGATACGTTAGTGATCGCGTGTGCTGGATCGAACCTTGGGACTCTGCGCTTTTCTCAATGCAGGTGAGCGTCGAATCGACTCAAGTGACGATACAGGGCGAACTCTTGGGTGGGACGAGACTGAAGATCTACGAAAATATAGACGTGACGGGGTTCACGGTGAGAGTTTCCGAGAATTTCACGAACGGAAACCTTTTGAGAGAGATGAACTGCGACAGACTCGGAACGGTCGTGGGCAGGCAGGGTGATCTCTTCCTCGTCAAGATCGATCCTGTTCGCCCGACTCGTTTGTGCTATCTTCCGGGTTATTGACCAGCTGCTGCATGATCTGAGACAGAAGCTTGGCATCTTCCTCGTTGTACTGTTCTTTCTCTTCCATCTTCTTCAGTATAGCGAACGGATCTTCTCCAACGAGAGTTTCCGATTCCTTCTTCTCTCCTTCCTTTTCCTTCGAAATTATCTCCTGAACTATGCCTTCGATCTGAGCCTCGAGCTTCTGCAGTTCTTCGTCCGCCTCAAAGTCGATAACCTTCTTGCCCTGTTCCAGATCTTTCGAGACCATGTCGATACCTTCGAGTTGGCGCTCGAGCCTCTCTTCTGCGCTGAGTTCTTTCGGCTCGGTGACTTTCTTCATCCCCTTCATCAGTCTCAACAACAAGAACGTTGCAGCGAAGCTCAAGATGAAGACTCCTGTAACGAGAAGCAGTGGGATGTTCTTTTTAGAAGGCTGGGGCTGTGTCGTTGCTGGAGGTGGAATCCTCGATCTCAGCCATTCCAACCATTCTTCACTGGCCTTCGAACCTTCACGTATCGCCTTGAGAATGCTCGCCGCCACGGCGTTGCTCGATTCGTAGGGTTCCAGATAAGCTCTGGCCTTCGCGTAATCCTTGATCATGTATGCGCACACGCCCATCCTCAGTTTGATCAGAGGATCGTACGATTCCATTCTCGGTTCAATCTTCAATGACGCTTCGAACCATTCCAACGCCCGCTTGTAATCACCCTGCGCGTAGGCGTTCAGAGCGGATTTGTAGTATTCTAAAGCGTTCGAAAAAATCAGAACCGGGATCAAAACCAACAAGACCACGGCGTACCTCACCCGGCATCCCTCACTTCAATTTATACACCTCCACGCGTGACTGTGAAACTACGTAAATCTTGTCAGCTCCAACAGTGACGTCTTCCACTGCCGTGGGAAAAGAATGGTAAGTCGACCTCAGAGTAAGCCTCGAAAGATCGAAGACAAAGAGACTCGAAGTGCCAAAGATCAGCACGGTGTTGCCCAGCAAGAAAAACTCTTTCGGATCTATCCATCCTTCCGCGCCCCACACGTAACTTCCGCTTTTGAGATCGTACACGACCAAACTGTAACTCCTCAAACCCACGAGCAAAAGATCAGAGACCAACAGGCAGCTCGTGAAATCGACTGAACGTCCCTCGATCTTGAGTTTCGATGCATCGAGAAGCTTTTTCAACTTCCCTTGAGAGAATTCGTATATCTCTTTGTTGGTCATCAGCAGCGTTGAAGGACCGTCCACGAACCTTCCATAGACACCTGAAACATTTTGAACCACTTTCCATCCGTTCTCCCACCACGCAAAGGCGAAATTATCCTTCGCCCTCACCAACGCGAACACACCATTTTCAGTGACCAAAACGTCCTCGACGTTCGCCATATCTATCTTCGCCAGCTCCACGAGATTGCTACCATTGAAGAAGTACGCCCTATCATTTGACACGAAACCTACACCCGATTTGTGCGCGTGCACGTAACGAACGGTGCCAGAGTGCAACCTCTTCC
>JAPYWY010000158.1 GCA_028276125.1 Pseudothermotoga sp. | reverse complement strand
CCGTGGCAGAAAGGTCTGTCGCGACGAGACGAAGTTTCAGTTCGCCAGGAAAGTCTTCTCTCGGATGGTCACGAATAGAGGATATGATTTCACCGATCGCTGTGTCCTCGTAATTAGCGATGAAAACGTTGTTCAGATACACGTTCTTGTCGATTACGTCGGTCGTACCCGCAAAGAGCGTCGTTCTGTCACAGAATCCAACTGGTGGATCAGCCAAATCGTACCAAAACATCACGACATCCTGCTGCGCGACCAATTCGCGAGTTGCATGAAATCTTGCTTCGTGGGGTCCTTACAGCCGTGCTTCTCACAAAAATCACCTCCTTAACCTTTCGAGCGTCGGCAAACAAAACTACTGTAGGCCAACGCCACGTTTTTGCCGTGTACAGATCATGAGATGAACTTGATCCTTCCCATGACTCTGTTTCGCGATCACGCTGTTTGCGTTGAAGAGTGTCAGGGTGCACTCTGACGGCAGGAATTGTCGATAAGAAGTATCGTTGGCGAGTTCGTGCCATTGTGAACTCACTCAAAATGAACTTTTCGAGCCTTGGCGGTCTGGACGAGATGGCCGAAGAATCCTTGACAGCGTTGTTCCATGTCGCAGAAGTTATGATCGTGGAGGTAACGAATGGGGTCACACGTTGGTTGTGTCTCGAACGGCATTTTCACCCACGCTGATCAAAAATCGATTAAAAAACTCTAAAATCGCAGATTCTATCGCGTCGAAACCTTCGAGTTTCATGAACCTCTCCCGAAATTCACGAGCACCAGAAAAACCATGTGTGTAACCTGCCACGAACTGTCTCAATTTGTAGAAGGATTTTTCTCCTTCGTCTTCTTTCAAAAGTCTCGCGTGAAATAAGAACATATCCCTGATCTGTTCTATACTCGGTGCTTTGGCGTGGAAAAATTCATAAAAGATCCAAGGCTTTCTGAGCGCACCCCTCGCCACTATGGCAGCCTGCGCTTTCGAGACCTCGAGTGCTCTTCGAATATCTTCGACCGAGTAGAGATCTCCAGAAATGGCCGTTGGAACGTTCCACTTTTCCAGATTCAGATCCCACTGTGCCTTACCAGAGTACATTTGAACTGCGGTTCTTCCATGCACCTCGACACCGTCCGCCCCAGCCGAGACGAGTACATCCATGATCTTTTCAAGCTCGTTCTTTTCAAAACCGATCCTTATTTTCACAGTGATGGGTTTTTCGCACTCGTCCTTCATGGCCAAGACGATGTCTTTAAGTCTTTCGAGGTCTTTCAACAGTGCAGCTCCAGCGTTCTTCTTGATCACTTTCTTCACAGGGCAAGCCGCGTTCAGATCGATCCAGCTGGCTCTGTGCTGAACTTTCCTGGCGGCGAGGGCGAGCTTCTTCGGCTCAGACCCGTAGAGTTGAACTGCGGTGTTCTCTTCTTCGAAGGGAAGCATCTTATCGACGACGTCAACATCGAGCAAGACGCTCTCTGCGCTGATCATCTCGCTGAAGCTGAATTGAGCTCCCCACATTCGGCAGACGGTTCTGAAGGATCTGTCGCTGACACCCGCCATGGGTGCGAGAGCCACGATACCAGGATAGCTAAACCTTTCCATAGTGGTTCACAACCGAATCTTCGATCTGAGAAACGACCATGCCTTTGATGGTCTTACCCTGTTTCACACGTTCTCTTATCTCGCTGGCTGAGATCTCGATCAAGGGAGCTTGGAGGAAAACGATCTTTTCGAAGAGCTCTCCGAGCTTTTCTTTCGCTCTCTCGTGGTAAGGTTTGCCACAATAGCGCGGATAAACGACGAAATGACAACAGTTGAGCAGATCTCTGTATCTGTGCCAAGTTTCAATGTATCTCAAGGCGTCTTCCCCAACTACGAAGTACGGTGTGCAATTGTGTTGTTCTGCGAAGTAACGCACGGTGTAGAGAGAATACGAGATGTCCCCACGAATTTTCTCATAATCGCTCACGATGACGTTCTTCAATTCGAAGGTCTTGACGCACCAGTCGAATCGCAACTCGAACGGTGCTATGTCGTTCGATCTGTGCGGAGGTTTGTAAACAGGAACGATGTAGAGTCGTTCGAGCCGTAAAAGCTCCAGCGCGTACTGTGCAACGATCAGATGTCCCACGTGTGGTGGGTTGAACGTTCCACCGAAGATGCCGATTCTATTCATGGTATTCGAAATCGTAATCTCCGATCCAGACCGTATCTCCATCCTTCGCACCCGCCTGCTTCAGTTTCTCGCTCAAACCGTTCTTCTCGAGCAGTTCCAGAAAGCGAACCAAGGCGTCTTTGTGCTCGAGCGAGTAACGATTCAACCACGCTTCCACCTGTTCACCCTTCACGACGAACCCTTCCTTGGTCTTGACGATCTCAAAGTTGAACCTTAATTCCAGTCTGGTCTTGAATGGTTTTGGTTTTTCAAAAGGTGGGGCGGGGAGCATCTTCAACTTCAGCTTGCTCTCTCCAACGAACTGCGCGATCTTTTCCTTCAAGATGTCGATGTTCTGCCGTGTCAGGGCAGACACGGGGATGATCTCTTTGATCGTGTGTTGTTTTAACTTTTCAATCCTCTTGTTCAATTCATCCTCCTCGAGCAGATCGATCTTGTTCGCAACGACAATCTGTGGCTTTTTCAAAAGTTCTGCGCTGTACTTCGAAAGCTCTTCCATTATCGTGTCGTAATCTTTCAGAAAGTCTCTGCCTTCGACGCTGGCTATGTCGATCACGTGCACCAGCACGCTACACCTTTCTATGTGCCTCAAGAACAGATTTCCAAGTCCACTGCCTCTGTGCGCGCCTTCGATCAATCCGGGAATGTCTGCAAGAACGTACTCCATACCACTGTTCAACCTCACTACACCGAGGTTAGGGATCAATGTGGTGAAGGGATAGTCAGCGATCTTGGGTCTGGCGTTGCTCATTGCGGCGATCAGAGACGACTTTCCAACGTTCGGAAAACCAATCAATCCAGCGTCTGCGAGCAACTTCAACTCGAGCTCCAGCAATCTCTCTTCGCCTCTCTCACCAGATTCGGCGATCCTTGGAGCTCTGAGCGTGCTCGTGGCGAAGTGCACGTTTCCCCTGCCACCCTTACCGCCTCGCGCAACACAGACCATCATATTGTGTCTGTCGAGATCAGCGATGATTTCACCACTTTTGGCATCCTTCACGACCGTCCCGACCGGAACGTCTATGATGAGATCTTCACCACTTTTTCCAGCTTGCTTCTTGCCACGACCGTGCTGTCCGTCCTGTGCGACGAACTTCTTCTGGTACTTGAACTTGAGCAGTGTGGAGAGGCTGGCGTCGGCGCGCAGGATCACAAAGCCACCGTCGCCACCATCGCCGCCGTCTGGTCCACCCTTGGGCACGTACTTTTCCCTTCTGAAGCTCACCGCACCGTCTCCACCGTCTCCAGCCTTGACGTGGATCAAAACTCTATCGACGAAATCTTCCTTCTGCAGAACGATCACCTCTGTCGAGGAATATTGTAAACCATCGAGGAAAAACAGCATTCACGGAAAAGCAACGCTCAGATTTCGAGAGACTCTCCTTTTCACTGCAATGTAGTTCACGATGAGTTGGTTCTTGAAATCCGCAACTGGTTCATGTTTGAACGTTTTTTTCGAAATCCATGATGTATAATCTTAACTCGAGGTGGGATCTGTTGGATAGGCCAAACTTGATCCCGTTGAACGCATTTGTGGAGATATTCACCAGCTTATCTGTCAACGAGTACAAGAACGTAGTGATGCATTCTCTACAGGTTGCAAAGTTCTCAAGGCACCTTGCCCGCTCGATTGGGCTGAAACATCATCCTGAGCAGGTCTACTTGGCTGGGCTTCTTCACGATACCGGGTTGATCCTGAAGGCGTCCATCGAAAATTATGATGTCTTCATCGATGCCTTCAGGAACATACCGGACCTCGAAAAGATCGTTCTGACGCTCGATAGGAAAGACAGACATTCCTTCATATCCCATCTCTTGGCGTCACACATAGGCTTTATAGACGCTGATTGTGCGAAGGCTTTGACCTATCATCACACACCTTTTCATCAGATAGACGACGATGAAAACGTTGCACTCTTGGCCAACTGCATTAAAGCGGCAGACACGATCTCTTTGGCTTTCATGAGAAATGCAGAGATTTTCTCTGAAGAAACGCTGAAAACGATGATCCAGTCAGTGGAGAGAGACACAGGTTTGAATGATGAGGTCAAGAAAGCCGCGATCGATACACTCAAGGACGTCAGAAACTTAGTGGATTTGTTGGACAACGAAACTCATTTCGACAGCGACGTTAGCCTCTCGTGCGTGGAATTCGAATCTGCGGCAAAATTGATCGCTTCTCTTTTGGATCTGAGAAGTCCTTACACCAGAATCCACACCTTTTCCGTTGCCAGAATAACCAGACAGCTCACGGCGGAACTGATGAGCGAAATCGACGCAAGATTCATGAACATCGCGGCGTTTCTGCACGACATCGGTAAGATGACCACACCGCTCGAAATCCTGCACAAGAAAGGTTCTCTGAACGAGATCGAAACCATTGTCATGCGTACGCATGTGGTTGTAACCAAGAAAGTACTTTCGAAGTGCAAACTTGAAATTTTTGGCTTTGTGAGTGGG
>JAPYWY010000157.1 GCA_028276125.1 Pseudothermotoga sp. | reverse complement strand
CGACGTCTTCGAAGAGGAAGTCCTCGGTGAGCTTTCCGGACGCGTTGCGATTGGCCATGTGAGGTATTCGACGACTGGCTCGAACGTGTTCGAGAACGCCCAACCCATAGTCGTTGCAACTCAACGGGGCACCTTTGCGGTAGCACACAACGGAAACATCATCAACACGCGTGAACTCAGGAACCAGCTCGAGAGTAAGGGATCCTCGTTTCGTTCAACTACGGACAGTGAAATCGTTGCGTTGCTTCTGATCGAACGTGGACCTGACATGTTACGTGCTTGCCTCGATGCAATGCACCTGCTTCAGGGTGCGTACTGCTTGCTCGTCATGGACCAAGAGAGATTGATCGCCATCAGAGATCCACTCGGTTTTCGGCCACTCTGCATGGGAAGATTGGATGACTGTGTGGTGTTCGCCTCAGAAACGGTCGCGTTGGACGCCGTGGGAGCCGAGTTCGTCAGGAACATCGAACCTGGAGAGATAGTGATGGTCAGTGGCAACGGTGTGGAATCTTACAGGGTGTCCCATTCAAAGAGTGCCTTCTGTGTTTTCGAATTTGTGTACTTCGCCAGGCCGGACAGCCTGCTGGAGAACATCAGCGTTTACTCGACACGAGAACGCGCTGGCAGGATACTGGCGATCGAACAACCTGCCGATGCAGATCTCGTCGTGGGTGTACCGGACTCCGGCACCGTCGCTGCCATAGGTTACTCGAATCAGTCTGGTATTCCCTACGGGATGGGTCTCATCAAGAACAAGTACATTGGTAGGACCTTCATACAACCATCGCAGAAGCTGAGAAATCTGGGAGTCAGACTCAAGTTGAACGCCTTGGGAGAGCTCGTGAAGGGAAAGAACATAGTCTTGGTGGACGATTCCATCGTGAGGGGCACAACGATGGGTCAAATTGTGAAGATGTTGAGATCCGCAGGTGCAAGGTCGATACACGTTCGCATCGCTTCACCTCCCATCCGATACGGGTGCTACTTCGGTGTCGATACATCCGACAGAAGGGAACTCATCGCGGCGATCCTCGAAGAAAAGAAGATCGAGCAACTCATTGGAGCCGACTCGCTCGGTTATCTGAGCCTTGAAGGATTAATGAACGCGGTTGGTCTACCTTCCGATCGACTTTGCCTGGCTTGCTTCAATGGTGCTTATCCGCTGGAAGTTCCAAGTGTCTGCACGAAGTATCTCTTCGAAAAGGAGTGAGAACCTTGGCCAGGTCTTATAAAGAGGCAGGCGTGGATCTGGACGCAGCCGACAAAAGTGTCGAGAGGATCAAGCGTTTGGCGCGGCTCACTTACACGCCACAAGTGCTCGGTGAAATAGGCTCCTTCGGCGGTTTTTTCGAACTGCCGTCGAATTATCGCCAGCCGGTGCTCGTGTCCGGCACAGACGGTGTCGGGACGAAACTGAAGATCGCTTTCATGATGGACAAACACGACACTGTGGGCATAGATTGCGTGGCGATGTGCGTCAACGACGTTTTGGTGCACGGCGCAAAGCCTCTCTTCTTTCTTGACTATCTCGCGCTGGGGAAGCTGAATGTCGAGCGTGTGGAACAGATCGTCACGGGGATCGTGAAGGGTTGCACGGAGGCAGGCTGTGCGCTCATAGGAGGAGAAACGGCACAGATGCCAGACTTTTACGGAGAGGACGAGTACGACTTGGCTGGCTTTGCGGTTGGTATCGTCGAGAAAGATCAACTGTTGGACGGCTCAAAAGTCAGCGAAGGCGATCTCGTACTCGGTCTGGCATCGAGTGGTCTTCACAGCAACGGTTTTTCTCTTGCGAGGAAAATCCTACTGACTCACTACAGAATTGATTCTTACGTCAAGGAACTCGGCAGAACACTCGGCGAGGAAATGCTCACGCCGACCAGGATCTACGTGAAGAGTGTGTTGAAAGTTTTGGATCGTTCTGTCCACGCAATGGCACACATCACGGGCGGGGGTATCCTCGAGAACCTTCCAAGAATGATACCTGCCGGCCTGGAGGCTCGTATCGACAAAAATTCCTGGCCAGTACCGTGCATATTCAGCCTGATCCAGCGGCTGGGGAAAATAGACGAGTCGGAGATGTTCAGAACCTTCAACATGGGAATAGGTTTCATGTTGATCGTAGAAAGGAACTCCGCGGACAGAATCGCTGCAGCGTTGAAGGACACCGGCGAACACGTGTGGATCGTCGGTGAGATCAAAAGGGGTGAAAGGAGGATCGTTCTTTGAGGAAAGCTTCCTTAGGCATTCTCGTGTCCGGGACCGGTACGAACATGTATTCGATCGCGAAGAAATGCTTGAGAGGGGATTTACCCGCGACAGTCTCGGTCGTCATAAGTAGCAGAGAGAACGCTGCAGCCTTGGAAAAAGCAAGATCTTTGGGCATACCTACGTACGTGGTCAGGAGGAAAGACTTTCAGAGTCAAACCGAATACGAGGACAAGATGATAACCATTCTCAGGGCGCACAACGTTGATCTGGTCGTCCTCGCTGGTTTTCTGAACATACTTTCTCCGCACTTCATAGATGCCTTCAGATGGAGGATCATTAACGTGCATCCATCTTTGATTCCTGCCTTTTGCGGTCCAGGCTATTACGGAATGAAGGTGCACGAAGCCGTGATCCAGTACGGGGTGAAGATCACAGGCGTGACGGTTCATTTCGTTGACGAAAGCGTCGATGGAGGTCCGATCATACTGCAGAGACCCGTCGAGGTCGACGATGACGACACCCCTGAGACTCTCGCCGAAAAAGTGAAACAAGTTGAGCACGAAGCGTTGCCTGAGGCAATCAGATTGATCGCGGAAGACAGGTTGCGCATAATCGGTAGGAAAGTCCTGATCAGGAGGGAGAACCATGGCCATGGCCTTGATCTCGGTGTGGGACAAAACGAAAGCGGCGGACATCGCGCGTGAACTCGCAGCACTTGGATTCACAATCATCAGCACAGGTGGGACGGCTGATTTTCTGTCCAAGAACGGCGTGAACGTCGTTCCCACGTCCAACGTCACATCCTTCAACCAACTACTGAGGGGCAGGGTGAAGAGTTTGCATCCCTACATCCACGCAGCAATCCTTGCGAACCGTGATGATCCTTCTCAGATGAAAGAACTCGAGCAACTCGGAATAGAACCCATCGATGTGGTGATCGTGAACTTCTATCCATTCTCGCACGCGATGCGCGAAGAGAAAGAGCTCAACGAGCTTGTTGAGTACATAGACATCGGGGGACCCGCGATGCTTCGGGCCGCAGCAAAGAACTTCAAACACGTTGCCGTGCTGTGTGATGCATCTGACTATGACTGGTTTGTCGAAAAGATGAAGGTTGGATCTCTGACCATAGAGGATAGATTGAGGCTCGCCTCGAAGGCTTTTCAGTACAGCGCCTGGTACGATGCGATGATTGCTCAGTACTTCTCCAGTCTCCTCAAAGAACTCTTCCCAGGGCATCTCACGTTAGCTTACGAAAAGGTATGCGAACTTCGTTATGGTGAGAACCCACACCAGCGAGCGGCCCTGTACAAAGATATGCTCGCCCCCTTTGGTATCGTCAACGCAAGACAGCTCCATGGCAAAGAACTTTCTTTCAACAACTATCTCGATGCCGACGCTGCCTTCTCGGTTGTGAAAGATTTTGAAGATACCACTTGTGTTGTGGTGAAGCACACCAATCCCTGTGCCGTTGCTTGTGCAAATTCAACTCTTGAAGCTTTCGAGAAGGCGAGGGCAGCTGATCCAATTTCCATCTTCGGAGGCATCGTAGCGTTCAATCGACGTATCGATCCTGAGACTGCTGAGAAGCTTTCTGAGATCTTTCTCGAAGTGGTACTCGCACCAGACTTCGATGCTGAAGCACTCGAGATTTTGAAGAGGAAAAAGAACTTGAGGCTCCTTCAAATCGATTTGAACCGAAACGATGAACTCTACGATGTGCGGAAAATCTCAGGAGGAGTGCTCGTCCAAACTTTGGACTCGCTCGAATACGAAGAGTTGAAGGTGGTGAGCGAGCGTGCACCGAGCGAGGAAGAGCTGATAGATTTGCTCTTCGCCTGGAAGGTTGTCAAGCACGTGAAATCCAACGCGATCGTCTTGGCGAAGGATCGTGCTACGCTCGCCGTGGGTACAGGACAGCCCAACAGAGTCTGGCCAACTGAACATTGCATCAGACAAGCTGGAGAAAAGGCAAAAGGTTCCGTACTGGCATCCGACGCGTTCTTCCCGTTCCCAGACGCCGTCGAGATCGCCGCAAAGGCAGGTGTTTCGGCGATCATACAACCAGGTGGGTCGGTGAGGGACCGAGAGGTCATCGAGATGGCGAACAGATACAACGTAGCGATGATTTTCACGTCTACACGACACTTCAAACACTGAGGTGGTACCATGAAGGCGCTCGTCATAGGTTCTGGCGGTCGTGAACATGCGTTGGTGTGGAAACTTCGTCAGGAAGGATTCGAAGTTTTCTGTGCCCCGGGTAATGGGGGTATTTGTCGGGATGCAACGTGCCACGAAGCAAAAGGCGTGGATGAACTGTTACAGCTCGCGTTGAGGGAGAGGATGGATCTAACGGTCGTGGGTCCCGAGGCGTACCTGGCACAAGGTGTAGTCGACGTTTTCGAATCGCACGGTCTCAAAATCTTCGGACCGAACAAAAGAGCGTCTCAG
>JAPYWY010000156.1 GCA_028276125.1 Pseudothermotoga sp. | reverse complement strand
TCAACGTGACGAAAACATATGATTCAGAGCGAAAGCGAAAGTTTTCAGAAAATATCCCGCCACGAAAGCCGATATCGTCGCCTTTCGCCTAAAATTCGTCTTGGATCAGACTTGAATTTAACGTTTCGATCCGGTAGGATTTATTTCTGAGAAAGATATTCCAATCGGAGGTATTCTCAGTGAACACCAAACTCAACCCCATCTCCATGAAGAGAGAGAACAAAAAGCTGATCTTGAGGTACCTGATAGAAAAAGGACAGAGCAGCAGGATGGAAATCGTGCGTGAAACAAAGCTCGCCCAGAGTGCCATCTGGCGGATAATGGGTGAATTGACAAGTGAAGGGCTTGTAGAAGAAAGGGGTGTCACGACTGGAAAGAGAAGAAAGCCTGTCATCTATGGCCCCACGAGGTCTTTCATCACTTCGGTGATATACAACGTCGAAGTTTTGGAAACACTCGTCGCGGTAGGTTTCCTGGACGGATCGTGGAGACTCATCGAAAGATTCCCAACACCAATGAACTTTGAATCTTTTACAGAGAGGGTGAAAATGGCCTTTGAAAAGATCATCGCGAACAGGTCCGTCAGGGAAGACATCACGAAGGTCGTATTTTCGCTACCAGGAATGGTCAACTACGAGAGAAAGTTCTTGATCTATGCACCGAATCTGAAATGGAAGAACATAGATTTTCAAAGGGCGTTTGAAGATCTGAAGATGGAAGTTTTCGTGGAAAATGATGCCAATCTCTCGCTGCTGGCTGAACAGTTCTTCTCAAAGGATGTGAAGAAATCCAAGGTTGCGTTCTTTCTCTACTTTGGCGAAGGAATCGGGGGAGCCATTTCTGTGGACGGAAACATCGTGAGGGGGAAAAACTCTGCGGCAGGTGAGATTGGTCATGTGATACTCGATGGAGACAACAGCGAGATAGAAAGACTTCTTTCAGTTTCAGGGCTCATCAACAAGGTAAAGAGCTGGGTTGGAACTGGTGAGAACACCCTTGGTGAAAAGTTTCAACAGTTGAAGCGTCTGTGGTTCTTAGGACAGAAGGATGTGAAAGAAATCTTGGAGGATTACCTACACCACGTTGCGATCGTTCTCAGAAACATCGTTTACTTTCTGAATCCTGACGTCATCGTCTTGGGAGGATTGATAAACGACATATACGAGGCCTTTGGCCCGTACATAAGAAGAGAGCTGGAAACCATCACGGAAAAGGAAATACTGGCAGGTGTGGTGATAAGAGATTCCATCTTCAAAGAAGTTCCACCGTCTCTTGTCGGTGGAAATGTATTGGTCATCGAGCATTTTTTGAAAACCCTATAGTGGGGGCTACACCATCCGAGGAGGTGGCTTTATGAGGCGGTTCTTGGTGTTACTCGTTTTGGCACTAACTGTACTCTTGATCGCGCAGGTCACCATCCCAAGGGAGGAAACTGTCTACATCGCCGGTGCACTTTGGGGACCGGCAACGACCTGGAACTTGTACGCACCACAGTCAACTTGGGGCACAGACCAGTTCCTGTTCGTCTCGGCGTTCCAGTACGACCTCGGCAGGGACGCATGGATACCGTTCATCGCACAGAAGTACGAATTCGTCGATGACAAGACCATCAGAATCCACATAAGGCCCGAGGCGAAGTGGAGCGACGGTCAACCCATCACGGCAGAGGACTTCGTATACGCACTGGAGCTTTCCAAGAAGCTTGGCATAGGACCAGGCGTTGGTTGGGACAGCTACATCGAGTACGTGAAGGCGATCGACGCGAAAGTTGTTGAATTCAAAGCGAGAGCGGACGCGCTGAACTACTATCAGTTCCTCTCCTACTCGCTCGGTGCCCAGCCGATGCCCAAGCACGTTTACTCCAAACTCGAGGCTGCGGGAACGATCAAAGACTGGGTCAACGACAAACCAGATGAACAGGTCGTCTCTGGTCCTTACAAGCTGTACTACTACGATCCAAACATCGTCATATACCAGAGAATTGACAACTGGTGGGGCAAGGACATCTTCGGACTGCCAAGACCGAAGTTCATCGGACACGTGATCTACAAAGACAACCCGAGCGCGAGCTTGGCTGTGGAGAAGGGAGACGTTGACTGGGCCGGACTCTTCATACCAAGTGTGTGGGAGATGTGGGAGAAGAAGAAACTGCCCATCGGTACTTGGTACAAGGAAAAGCCGTACTACTTGCCCGATGGCGTTGGTTTCGTCTATCTGAACAACACAAAGCCTGGGCTTTCCGATCCTGCTGTCAGAAAAGCGATCGCCCACGCGATACCTTACGAGGAAATGTTGGTCAAAGCGTACTTCGGCTACGGTAGTCAAGCGCATCCATCCATGGTCATAGACTTGTTCGAACCCAACAAGCAGTACATAAACTACGATCTTGCAAGGAACACTTGGAACACGAGCGATGGAAGGATACCGTTCGATCTTGCGAAGGCAAGGAAGATCCTCGACGAAGCTGGTTACAAACCTGGTAAGGATGGCATAAGAGTTGGACCAGATGGCAAGAAACTTGGTCCATACACGATATCTGTTCCGTACGGATGGACAGACTGGATGATGATGTGCGAAATGATCGCTGAGAATCTGAGGAGCATAGGCATCGACGTTGTCACAGAATTTCCAGACTACTCCGTCTGGGCCGATAGAATGACCAAGGGGACCTTCGACATCATCATTTCCTGGAGCGTTGGCCCGAGCTTTGATCATCCGTTCAACATCTACAGGTTTGTGCTCGACAAGAGACTCTCTGCACCCGTCGGCGTAGTGACTTGGGCGGGAGACTGGCAGAGGTACGACAACGATGAGATCGTTCAACTGTTGGACAGAGCCGTCTCGACGCTCGATCCAGAGGTCAGAAAGAATGCATACTTCAGAATCCAAGAGATCATCTACAGAGATATGCCGAGTGTTCCAGCGTTCTTCACGGCTCATTGGTACGAGTACTCAACGAAGTACTGGATCAACTGGCCGAACCAGGACAACCCGTATTGGTTCAGACCTGCGCCTTGGCACGTTGACACCCTACCGACCTTGTTCGGAATATCTTCGAAAGCCAACCCACAACCCATTCCAAAGTGGTTGGAGACCGTTGACAAAGGCGGACTTGGAATACCAACTTCGAAGGTGTTCGCAGACCTCCAGGCTGCGAAGAAATGAACGATCCGGCCCCCGTGCGGGGCCGGATTTCACAAAACCTACGAGGAGTTGAAAGTAAATGGCTTCCAAACCACTGTTCAAATTCCTTTTGAGACGTTTCATCTTTCTTTTGGTGACGTACATCGTGGCAACCACGATAGTTTTCATACTCCCCAGAGCGATCCCGGGAAATCCGCTCGCTCAGTTGCTCTCCAACCTTTCGAGATTGGCCCAAGCCAATCCAGAAGCCATAAGGGCCGCTGAAAGGACTTTGATGGCAGAGTTTGGAATCGACAAACCTCTGTTGGTTCAGTACGTGACGTTCGTTTTCAAAGCGCTGCGCGGTGATCTTGGAACTTCCATAACGTTCTATCCTCGAAAGGTAATAGACCTCGTCGTTCCTGTGATACCTTGGACGTTGATTCTCCTTCTTCCCGCAACGCTGGTTGCGTGGATACTCGGTAACACCCTCGGTGCAATGGCAGCCTACAGACGAAACAGCTGGATAGACAAAGGAGTTTTGACGACTTCTTTGATCGTTTCACAAATACCTTACTATTGGTTGGGAATGTTATTCATTTTCTTCTTCGGTGTGAGACTTGGATGGCTTCCCACCCAAGGTGCCTACTCTCTGGGAACCATACCGAACCTCAGCTGGGGTTTCTTCTTGGACGCTCTCAAACACTACGTGATGCCCTTCGCTTCAATCGTGATCTCCGCCATGGGTGGCTGGGCGATAGGTATGAGGGTGATGGTCGTCTACGAGCTTGGGAGCGATTATTCCTTGTTCTCAGAGTATCTGGGAATGAAAGACAAAAGGATCTTCAAGTACGCCTTTAGAAACTCGCTTTTGCCACAGATAACGGGACTCGCCCTGAGTTTGGGAGGGATCCTTGGAGGTGCTCTGATCACCGAGATCGTGTTCAACTATCCCGGAACGGGCTTTCTGCTTTTCAAAGCTCTGACAACGCTTGATTATCCGATGATACAGGGAATATTCGTCATTCTTATCGCATCGATCTATCTGGCGAACTTCATCGTTGACTTCCTGTACGCCCTGATAGATCCGAGGATAAGACTGGGACAGGAGGAATGAACATGTTCGCGACGATGATAAGGCCACTCCTCAAGAATAAAAAGTTCATAATAGGTATTTCGATATTCCTCTTCTTCCTGATGCTGGGCATTCTGGGACCTGTTCTTTACAAAGTCAGTCCCACCAAGATGACTTGGAACTACGAGCAACCCCCTTCCGCCAAGCACCCACTGGGTACAGATACGTACGGTAGGGACGTCTTGGCACAACTTCTCCACGGCATTCGATCCTCTCTTTACATTGGTTTTCTCGCGGCGATCATTTCGTTGAGTATCGGAACGGTCGTGGGCAGTCTGGCGGCGGTGAAGAGAGGCATAGTCGACGACACTTTGATGGCGATAACGAACATCGTTCTGACGACACCATCCATCCTCATAGCCATACTAATCGCGAGTTATTTGAGGATAAGAAGCATGGAAGTGGTCGCCG
>JAPYWY010000155.1 GCA_028276125.1 Pseudothermotoga sp. | reverse complement strand
GATCTTGGCCGAGGATACGAGAAGAACTTTGAAACTTCTCAAGTTTTACAGGATAGAGAACAAACAGATTCTGTCCTACGGCGTTCACAACCAGACCAAGAGCATACCTTCGATCCTCAAGATCCTCAACGAGGGGAAAAAGGTGTGCTTGGTGACGGATTCAGGCATGCCCTCAGTCGCCGATCCGGGAGGACATCTCGTGGACGCCTGTTGGAAAAAAGGTATCGAACTCGACGTCATGCCCGGTCCGAGTGCGTTGACCTGTGCGATGGCGCTCTGCGGTTTCGACACCTCACGTGTGCTCTTTACAGGTTTTCTCCCTCGCGGCAAGAAAAGGAGAAAGTTCTTGAGGGAGCTGAGAGGAAAGAAACTCACTTTGGTATTCTTCGAATCGGCCGTCAGGATGCAGGCAACGTTGAAGGATGTGTTGGAAATCTTGGGTGACTGTGAGATTTTCGTTGGAAGAGAGATGACGAAGATGTTCCAACAGTTGTACAGGGGCAAGGTGAGCGAGGCGTTGGAACTTTTCAAAGACACCAAAGGCGAGATAACGATCGCTTTGAACCTCAAGGGGAGGGAAAAGCCTTGAAGAGAGAGATCGAAAAACTCCTCAGAGAAATTTGCTTCATCGTGAAAATCGAAGGTAGAATCGTGCTCAAAGATTATCCCATCACTGCAGCACAGTTCGACCTTTTGCAGAGGCTCTACTTCAGAGGCCCCATGAAGATGGTGGATCTGAGCCAGTCTCTGGGCATCGCGAAGAGCACGTTGAGTGGGATCACCAAGAGGTTGGAATCTGCAGGTTATGTGGAGAGGAAACGAGGAATCGACAAGAGAGTTTACATGCTCTCGATCAGTGAGAAGGGCAAACAGATCATCCAGAGTGTCATAGAAAGGCGGATCGAATTCATCGGAAAAGTGCTTGAAAACATCGGAGAGCAAAGATCCAAAGAACTTCTGAAGTTGCTCGAAAGGCTCAAGGAAGAGATGGAAAAGTGCAGAAGCTGTTGATTTTGTTTCTGCTCATCACTCAGTTTTGCCTTGCGGTCACTCTGGTGACGAACGTTCCAAACGTCGAGGTCAGGCTCGGTTCAACCTTGCTGGGCGTGACCGACAGAAACGGCGTGGCACAGATCGAGGTGAGCTTGCCCGCGACGCTGACGTTCGTGAAACCGGGTTATCTGACCAAATCGGTCTATTTGAAAGAACCAGAAAAGAGTTACTTCATCACTCTGATCGCATCTGCGAACTTGCAGATTCTCAGCACACCGAGCGGTGCTTCGGTCTGGATCAACGGAAGAATGTTGGGACAAACTCCTTTCGAAACAGAGTTGGAGCCGGGAGAATACGAAGTCGTGGTACACAAGGAAGGGTTCTGCAAGAGCAGAAGGTTCGTGTCTCTGCGAGCGCACGAAAGAGAGAAGTTGCACTTCGTTCTCTCTGAGGTTCCCACCGTACGAATCGTGTCGAAACCGTCTGCGAAGCTCTGGGTGGATGGAACGTTCGTGGGTGAAACTCCAATCGATCTGAGACTCACCGTCAATGAACACGAGCTGAAGCTGGAAAGGGCCGACTTCTTCTCTTTGTTAGAAAGAATAAATGTTTCCGACTACGATCTTCAGCTGTTCGAGTTTTCCCTCACACCGAGTGCAAGACTGCTCGTTCAGGCGAGTCCTCCACACGCTGTGGTACAGATCGAAGATCGAAGTCAAAGACAGCCTGCAAGTTTCGCCGATCTTCCACTCGGAACAAGCACGGTCGTGGTGAAAGCTGCAGGTTACGAAGAGAAAAGGATCGACTTCGATCTGAAACAGGGTCAGAACTTTCTGTACGTTTCGCTCGAACCGAAGGTTTTTCGACTCGAGATCGTCGCACCGGAGGAAGCCATGATCTCCGTCGATGGAAAGAGCGTTGGCAGAGGTCCAACCAGCGTACGACTTGCCCAGGCGGTCCATCTGATCGAAGCCAGATGGGGAGAAAAGCAATGGATGGGGTTGGTGGACCTTTCGAACGACGAAAGGATCGAAGTGAATTTCGATGTTGCGAGCGTTCTTCTGTTGGGCGATAAGAATACAGTGTACACGGTGGAAGGAATCACCTATAGGCCTGCATCGTTGATCTATCTTCCCAAAGGATTCCATACCGTCGCGATGAACGATAAGCAAAGAACGATCGAGTTTCAAGCGGGAAGAATCTACAGTTTCTCTTTGGAAGATCTGGGTTATCTGTGCATCTTCAGCGACAGCGTTGTGGAGTGTTACGTGAACTCACAATTTGCTGGTCTTTCACCTGTGTTATTCTATCCAGTGAAACCAAGCGTTTCGAAGGTGAGTGTCGCTGGCTGGGAAAAGGACGTGCTCGTGGAACCAGCGAAGATAACTTACGTCAGAGTGGGAGGTGATTGAAGTGAAGAGAATCGGTACACTGCTTGCTCTTTCGATCCTCTGTTCGCTGATCGCTCAAGTGAACATCAAAGATGTCTCTCCTGTCTTGGACATCTACACACCGGTCTCGTTCGTTGTGGAAAACAAGATCATGGAACTTGACGAAAACGGAAACTTCAGGGGTGGACTGTTGACCACCAGATTTGACATCGCACAGTACATATACAGAACGATCAAAAACTTTCAACTGGATGAGCTTTCGAAAAAATTCTCAGCGCTCGCGGAGTCTCAAAAGGAAGTCTCCGCGAAGATGTCAGGCATCGAAGCAGCTTACAAAACCTACGATCAGAGATTGAGGGAACTTGAGAACGCCACGGTGAATCTGCAGAGCCAGCTCGACAAGCTCTCTCAAGAACTCTTCGCTCAAGTTCAGAAACAACTGTTGGATTACATCAAAACTCAAGAGAATCAACTTGCAAAGATCGATGCACTGACTGCGAGGCTCGACGCCGTAGAGAAGTTGAACTCGGAACTGTTCAAACAGGTGCAAGCACAACAGGGTGATCTGGACAAGGTCATGGGTGAACAAGTGAACCTGAAGAACCAGATCCTCAGTCTCTCTCAACAGCTCTCCACACTGAAGAATTCCGTGGATTCGCTCGCGAAGAGGGTCGATCAAACCTCCTCGGAACTGGCGAGTTTCAAAGATTCGACGAAGAACGAATTCGCCGCCTTCACGAGTTTGATCGATCAGAAGATATCTGTCTCCGAGGGCAAGTTGAACATGACGATCAAGACAATCCAGAACGAGCTCGCCTTGCAGAAGAAGGAACTGATCGATAGAGCGGAGGAAGCGAACAAACTCAAACAGCAGATTCAAGAAATTCAAAAGAGACTGGCCACGCTGGAGAGCTTCGCGTCGAAACAACAGATTCAGGAACTGAAGGATCAGATCGACGCTTTGGCCCAGAAGGCATCGAAGATAGAGCAAGAGTTGAGAAATCTTGAAAGCAATCTGGCTTCGTTGGACTTGTCGAGGTTACAGAAGAAGATAGAGGAGTTGGAGCTCAAGAACAAGAGCTTGGAGTCCAATCTGAACATGGCTTACATAGTGGGAGCTGCGGGGATCGCGATCGGATTGCTTGCGCTGATTCTTGGCTTGGGAGGAAAGTGATAAATAATGATGAAGAGAGCCCTTCTGATCATTCTGCTTTCGTCTCTGCTCATCACGAGTTTTGCCAAGACCGTGCACATCGTGTCGAACTACGTCAAACCCGAGAAAGATAAGGCGTACTACGAAGGGAACGTGAAGGTCCACGTTGAGGAAGACAAGTTGACACTTCTGTGTCAATCGATGCTCGTGACCAAGTTGCAGAACGAATGGAGAGTCATCGATGCGACGTCGACGTTCGTCGAGTTCGAGAATGGTCAAGCGACGGCCACGAACCTGAAGTATGACTTGAAAACCAAAACGGGCACACTGATGGGCAACGTTCAAGCGAAGATCATCGATCAAGAGAGTTCCGACGAGGTGCAGCTGTTCACGGAGAAATTGTCCATCGATCTGGACAAGAGCGTGTTTCAAACGGACAAGGCAGTTCGCGTGATCAAAGGGAAGATCGAGGCTTCGGCGAACACGCTCTTCTACGATAGAAAGCTCGGCCTGATCAAATTGATCGGTTCAGTCGTCCTCGTGGACCATGAAAAGAATCTGAAGATGTGGGCCGATGCCGTTGAGATCAAGACGGCGAACGATGAAATGACCGCGACGAACGCGAAGGTAGAACTCGTTGTGGAGGAGTGATGGAGCTTGCTGGACATACGTCTCTTCAGGGAAGATCCCGAAAGAATCAAGAACGCTTTGAAAAGCAGAAACTACGATACCGCCATCGTGGATGAGATCGTCTCTTTGGACACCAAAGTGAGGCAACTGACCAACGAAGTGAACCAACTCAGGGCGCAGAGGAACAACCTTTCCAAACGCGTCGCGCAGGCGAAGGCACGCGGTGATGAACAAGAAGCGGCGCGGTTGATGGAGGAAGGAAAGAACATAGGCGAACGCATAGACGCGATCGAAAAAGAACTCGACGAGGTGAAACAAAAGCTCGACAGACTCATGCTCTACGTGCCAAACCTTCCGCACGAGTCTGTTCCAATCGGACCGGATGAAACACACAACGTCGAGGTCAGAAGATGGGGCGAGCCGAGGAAGTTCGATTTCGAAGCCAAAGCACACTGGGATCTTGGTCCACAGCTCGGTTTGATGGATTTCGACAGAGCCGCGAAACTGTC
>JAPYWY010000152.1 GCA_028276125.1 Pseudothermotoga sp. | reverse complement strand
TGCTCCAAGAAACTTGACCCAGATGGGTTCACCATTTTCACCGATCTTCACGATCAAGTAATCGCTACCACCCTGTTTCTCTACACCATGCACAGTGTCAGACCATGTGGTTCCAACCAAAAGGTAACCGTCTTCAACTTTGATGATTTTCTGAGCTATGTCGTCTTGTTCCCCACCGTAGGCCTTTTGAAATTGGATCTCGCCGTTCGCATTGAGCTTGACCAAGACAAAATCTGCTTTACCAAAGGAACTCATTTCCTTTGACCAACTCGTTCCGAGTACGAGACATCCTCCATCCTCCGTGGCCAAAACGTCGCTCGCTTGGTCCCACTCCTCAGCACCAAGTGTCTTCTGCCAAATCAGTTCGCCGTCTCTCGATAGTCTCAGCACCCACATGTCAGCAGAAGTTTCAACA
The DNA here is from genome assembly GCA_028276125.1 of Pseudothermotoga sp. Taxonomy (GTDB): domain Bacteria; phylum Thermotogota; class Thermotogae; order Thermotogales; family DSM-5069; genus Pseudothermotoga_A. Next base: position 4,318 of record JAPYWY010000152.1, on the reverse strand, counting down.
CATTTCGTCAATCCAACAACATAATAACCGTCCATCGTCTTGTCAATGGCAAGTCCAGAGTCCCAGCCACTCGAACCGAAACTCCTTTCCCAGAGGATATTTCCGTCCTCATCAATTTTCACCACCCAGACATCCTCGTTGCCTGCCCTCGTCGTGTAACCAACAAAGACATATCCATCGTCCTCCAGCAGGTCGAGCGCCGACTCATAAGCTTGGCTACCGTAACAATTTTTCCATTGCAAGTTTCCGTGAGCATCGTACTTCAAGAGCCACACGTCTTGACCTCCGAATCGTGCAGGTATCTCACCGTCGTTCGAACTGCCGATCGCGGCAACAATGAATCCACCATCTTGCGTTCTCTCAACGCAGTTTGCTCCTTCTGTACCCGTTGAGCCAAGCTCCTTGTTCCAAAGAAGTTTTCCGTTCTTCGAGAGCTTCACTATCATGACATTCTGATCGTACGGCGCTTTCTGTGAGCTGGTCCAACCGACTACCACGATACCGTCGTCCAAAAGCGCAAGATCGTAGGCGATGTCCCTGCCAACTTTTCCGACGAAGCGAGACCAGAGAATATCTTCGTCGCGCTTACGGTACGTCGCTGAAAGGGCAAACGCCGCGAATATTCCAGCTATGAACAGGAGGTTGACGAGCCAACCGGATCTGTTCATAAACATCCCCCCGTTGCGACAGTATTTTACACCCTCCAGAACGGCTGAGATGGGTCTGAGTGCAAGCATGTGTAGAACTGGTTGGGAACTTCTGGAGAGAAAAAACTGAATGATCAGTTCTTGAGCCAGGGACGAATTTGAAGGTGGGTGACTTTTGACCCTTGACAAGTTACGAGTACGGTGTTATTATTTCTGTGGACTTAATTCATGTTACGAAAAAACACTTCAAACGGAGGGGGTGTTGGTATGTCGAGATTGTTCGTGGTACCAGTCCTGCTTCTTGCTACGATACTGAGCGCTGTAACACTCACCGTCATAGGTCCTTGGGCCGGTCCAGAAATGGAAAAGTTCATGCCTGTGCTTCAAGAGTTTGAGAAGCAGACAGGCATAAAGATCGAGTACAAGATCTACAGGGCCGAAGATTTGGCGAACCTTTTGCCGGCGCAGTTTGCAGCCAAGAAAGCTCCGGGAGACGTCATATTCATGTGGGCGAGCTTCATTAGAGAGTACGGACAGAAAGGTCACATTCTAACATTGAATGGTGTTCTTGACGAAGCGAAGTTTTTGCCCGGCGCTTTGGATGCGGTGAAAGTTGGCGATAAGCTTTACGGAGCAGCGTACACTGGAAAAGTGAAGCCTGGTTTCTGGTACAGAAAGTCTTTCTTTGCGAAGCACGGGCTCACACCTCCGAAGACGTGGGACGAGTTCGTTGAACTGCTCGAGAAGATCAAGAAAATACCAGGAATCAAGGCCCCGATCGCGAGTGGAGACGGTGTTGGTTGGCCTTTGTCCGATGTAACGGAGCACTTCTTGATCAGCTTCGGCGGACCCGAGTTGCAACTCGACCTGATCGAAGGCAAAGTCAGATGGGACAGCAATCTGGTCATGAAGGGCATGAACAAGTTGGTTTCGTTGCTCAAGAACAAGTACTTTGGTGAGCCAACGGAATGGACGCTCGTTTTGAAGCAATGGTGGAATGGAGATTACGCACTCTACTTCATGGGAAGTTGGATCACGGGTATGGTGGACGATCCGAATGATCTTGGTGTTTTCGCACTGCCCGGAGCAAACGGTGTGGTGTTCGGCGCTGATTACGCATTCGTACCCAAGTACACGCAGTACCCCGAAGAAGCTAAAAAGCTCATCGCTTGGCTTTGTGGTCCAGAGGGCCAAGCGTTACAGGTCAAACAGGGTGGACACGTCGCCACGGCTGTCGGTATAGACCTGTCGAGCTATCCACCTGTCGACAGAGAAGTCGCAAAGATCATACAGGGTGTCACTGCATTGCCAGACTTGGACGACTCGATCGGCGGAGAGTTCCAACCCACGTTCTGGGATCAGCTGAAACTGCTCTGGGTCGCCCCCGACAGACTGAATGACGTGATTAGAACACTTCAGGAGAAAGCTCCAAAGAAGTGATCACATGAGGACCAGGGCAAAGTACGTGGCCTTCTTTGTCGTACCAGCCTTCGCACTGGTAGGGATCTTCGTCGTCTATCCTGTCGCAAGGACTGTAGTTCTGAGCTTTCTCGATTCGGATGGCAAATTCGTTGGCCTGCAGAACTACATCAAGGTGTTGTCAAGCAGGGAAATTGTAAATCTTGAGGGCCTCTCGAGGGGCTTCCCCTTGGGGGCCCTCGTTCACAACTTGTTGTGGATAGCCATACACCTTCCACTGACGCTCGCATTGGGACTTGTCCTGGCAGTTCTGCTGAGGAATGTACGCGGGGGCGCAGTGATCAAGTCCATCATTTTTCTTGGGATGGTCATGCCAATGATCGTTGGAGGCGTGATGATCAACTTCATGTTCGACAAAAACCTCGGTATTTTCAATGCCTTTATGGAAATTTTTGGCATATCGGCAAGAAGCTGGACTGCTTATCCAGACACTGCCTTACTCGCACTCATCTTTGGATCCGTCTGGCTCTGGGTTGGCTTTTCCACGGTCCTGTACTCGGCTGGCCTCGAGACGATCCCAAAGGATCTCTACGAAGCAGCTCAGCTCGATGGTGCTTCTGCTTTGAAGATCTTCACGAAGATAACGATTCCCATGCTTAGACCCATAACGATCGTCGTTGTCACTATGACCTTGCTTTGGGAGCTCAAGGTTTTCGACATCGTGTACGTGGCCACGATGGGAGGACCCGGCGGAGCTTCCAACGTGCTTGCCTTGCAGATGTATCTCTATGCCTTCAGGGCAATGGATTTCAACAGATCTGCGGTGGTCGCAGTGCTTTTGACGATGTCAACTTTGCTCGTTAGTCTACCTTTGCTCAGAACGTTGAGGGATGATCAATCATGAAGCCGAAAGCTATGCTCGTTTCTCTGTTAGGATGGCTTGTTGCACTCGTTTGGATTCTCCCGTTCATGGGTGTTTTTATGACGGCGATCAGACCGCTGGACGAACTACTCAATGGTTGGTGGAACTTCCAAACGTTCCGGCCTACCATTAGCAACTTTTCAGGTGCTTGGAACCACCCGACTGCGGCGCTCTCGAGAGGCATGTTGAATTCTTTGATCGTTGCGGTTCCCGCAACGCTCTTGCCGCTGTTTCTGGCAACAATGGCAGGCTATGGGCTTTCGAGATACAAATTCAGACTGAGGACTCCTCTGCTCGCACTCGTGATCATTGCACTCGCCTTGCCACAACAGACGATCGCCGTTCCCATCTTTCAGATGATGAACGCGTTGAACCTCGTGGATACGTATCTTGGACTCATCATCGTGCACACTGCATGGGGTATTCCATGGATTGCGTTCTTCATGAGGAACTTTTTTACCACCATCCCAAAGGCTATGGAAGAAGCTGCGAGGATAGACGGTGCGAGTGACATAACCATCTTCTTCAAGGTGGTGTTACCCCTCGCGATGCCTGCCATAGGTTCGGCTTTCGCATTACAATTCACATGGGTTTGGAGCGATTTCTTCCTCGCGCTGATCTTGATATATTCGCCCGACAAACTCCTTGCCACGCAGCGCATTCCACTGATGAGAGGCGTGTACCACGTTGATTGGGGCTTGCTTTCCTCAGCTGCCATTTTAGTTATGGTTGTTCCCATTGTGGTCTATTTGATTTTGCAGCGTTACTACATCAGAGGCATGGTTGGCTGGTCACTCAAATGAGAGGAGGAAGTCCATGAGAGTCAAAGTCACAGAGAGATCCATCGAAGAATACAGAAGCTTGGTTGAACAACAGGTGGAAGAGATCAAACAGCTTGGCAAATCTCTAAGGGGTTTGAAGGTGGTTCACATCAACGCGACTGCTTACGGCGGTGGTGTGGCAGAGATATTGCAGAGTCTGGTGCCGTTGATGAACTCGATCGATTTGAAGGCGGAATGGCGGGTTATAGAAGCTCCGGCAGAATTCTTCAACGTCACCAAGAAGTTCCATAACACGTTGCAAGGAGCGGAGATTCCCATCACGGAAGAAGAATGGAAACTCTATGAGGACGTGTGCAAAGCCAACGCTAAGTTGATCGATGGGGATGAGGACATCGTCGTGGTGCACGATCCACAGCCGGCGGCCATCCGATCCTTCGCAAAAACCAAGGTGAACACAAAGTGGATTTGGCGCTGTCACATAGATCTTTCGACACCGAACCAGACGGTGTGGAACAGATTCTCACAATATGTTAAGGGTTACGATAGGA